>JAHEBI010000039.1 GCA_024642325.1 Eudoraea sp.
ATTTTCAACTAATCAACGATTATTATGAAATGGCAGGGTAAAAGACAAAGTTCAAACGTTGAGGATCGCAGGGGGCAGCAAGGCCCGCGGATGGGTGGCAAAGGCTTTAACCCAATGCTGATAGGCCCATTGTTAAAACTCCTTTTTTCAAAAACCGGATTAATCATTGCAGGCCTGTTTATTTTCTTTTCGTTGGTAACAGGTAATAATCCGTTAAAGCTAATTGGCCAGTTTTTTACAGGTGGTGATAGCCAAACAGCAACTTCAGCGCCCTATGAGGGCAGCGCAAGAGAAAATGAAATGGCTGATTTTAGTGCAACTATTCTGGCAAATACCGAAGACGTATGGAATGATCTTTTGGGGGATTACCGTGAGCCAACGCTTGTGCTTTTTAATGGATCTGTTTCATCTGCCTGCGGATTGGCCTCCAGTGCTACAGGGCCTTTTTATTGTCCGGGTGATGAAAAATTGTATCTGGACGTGAGTTTTTTTGATGAAATGGAACGTCAGCTAAATGCACCGGGAGACTTTGCTCAGGCTTATGTAATTGCACATGAAGTTGGGCACCATGTTCAGAATCTTATGGGAATCAGCGATAAAGTGCAAAGACTTCGGGGGCAAATGACACAGGCAGAATACAATAAATACTCCGTTCGAATGGAGTTGCAGGCCGATTTTTTTGCAGGTGTCTGGGCACATCACTCCCAGCAAATGACACAAATGATGGAAACCGGCGACCTTCAGGAGGCCCTTAATGCAGCCTATGCTATAGGGGATGATCGTTTGCAAAAGCAGCAATCAGGGAGGGTTGTTCCTGATTCATTCACACATGGGACTTCTGAGCAGCGTATGCGGTGGTTCAAAAAGGGGTTTGATACCGGGGATATCCAACAAGGGGATACCTTTAACGCCAACCCACTTTAAAATATAAAATCTTAAACCGGAATCCCCTCCTGTTTATAGATCTTTTGTAATCTGTTATCCGGTAAAACACTAATTTCTAAAATAATATCCAGGTCAAATTTTTAAATATGATCAGGTGGATTTATAGTCTCTACTAATAAAATATTACCTTAGGAGTAACAACCAACCCTTACTTTCCTATGATTAGATTCTTCCGCAAAATTCGGCAACAACTAGCTATCGACAACAAGCCTCTAAGATACATGAGGTATGCTATTGGCGAGATCGTCCTGGTGGTGATTGGGATATTAATTGCTTTGCAAATCAATAATTGGAATGAAATTAAAAAAACTGAAAGCAAAATTAAAAACTCGCTGGTAGCATTAAGGAGTGACCTGATACAAGATACCCTATTGATAGTTGAAAGACTACCTTTTATCATAGAACAATATCAATTAAATGAGTCTTTGAGGGCCAGAGTAGCAAAACCGGATGCAACGGTTGATACATTGCTAAAAATAATGCGATATGAGTTTAATCCAAATTGGAGTGCTCAAATTATTTACAATACAAACACCTATAATAGTCTGAATCAAACAGGGTTGATGGAAAACCTGTCCGATTCCTTAAAAGCTAATATTAAGAATTTTTACAATAAGAAATTCTTTCTTAGGGACCGGGTAGAAAAAACCACGAATGATTATATACTTTCGGTTCAACTCCCATTCATGATCAAGGGCCATTAATAAATAAACTGGTTTGGGAGCACATCAATCCCGGTCATTTGGCAGCTACATTTCAGGGTATAAGTAATTTTAAGAGAATTCTCTTTACAGAAACCAAAGAAGAACTGAATTATTCTCTTGCCAATTCTAGAAGTTTAATTGCACAAATCAACATTTATTTAAACCAGTAATACTAAAATTCATTCGAAAATTAAGGCAACGACTTCTGATTGAAACTAAAGTCATCAGACATCTGCTTTATGCTTTTGGGGAAATTGTATTCTGGTCTTTCGGAATATGCAGAGCTTCTTTTTTAAAAATTCTGAGGCTTAAAATAGTGTTCTGTTTTCAGTCTTTTTAAGATATCGTTTCCTTCCTTAAAGCCCCGGATCAAGGATTTAATTTATTACCTTGTAACAACATGAAACTAACTTCGTTTTTTGGTTTCTTTGCATTCATTTTCATCTGGACCGGTGAGGCCCAGATAGATAATCCCATGCCCATTGCCAGGATTGAAGGAATAACCTTCGACGGCCGGGTAGACGAGCCCGCCTGGAATAGCATTCCTCCCCTGCCCATGGTGCAGTATGAACCCAATGCCGGGGAACCCCCCACGGAAATAACCGAAATCAGGTTAGCTTATGACGACCAATACTTCTATGTATCCATGCGGGCTTTTGACAAGGACCCAAATGGGGTCAGGGCCACTTCTCTATACAGGGACCGAATTGCTGGTTCAGACCACCTGGAGATCCTGTTGGACACTTACAACGACAACCAGACCGGCTATGTATTTACCACCACCCCTACCGGCATCCGCAACGACCTGGAAATTTCGAATGATGGTGTTGGGGGCACCATGGCCTCCGGGAACTGGCTGAACCGGGATTTCAACACCTATTGGGATGCCGAGAGTACCATCAGCAATGAAGGTTGGTTCAGCGAAATGCGAATCCCTTTTAGCAGCCTGCGCTTTCAGGATAAAGACGGAAAGGTTATTATGGGTATTACCGTGCAGCGAAAAATTGCCCGTAAACAGGAAAGACTGGTTTTCCCAGCCGTAACACCAGAATCCAATTATGCTTTTTTAAGGCCTTCCCTGGCTCAGAAAATTGTGCTATTTGGCATAAAACCCAACAAAACACTCTACGTTACCCCATATCTTCTTGTGGGTCATGACCGTTCCAATAACCTGAATGAGGCCGGCACGGCTTATGTCGCAGAAAGTGATTACCAGACTGAAGTTGGGGGCGATATCAAATTTTCCATCACTAACAACCTTACCGCAGATTTTACGATCAATACGGATTTTGCCCAGGCAGAGGCAGATGACCAGTTGGTGAACCTTACACGCTTCTCCCTTTTCTACCCTGAAAAGAGGCAATTTTTTCAGGAACGGGCCTCAGTTTTTGATTTTCGCACAGGTGGCCTGAGCCGCTTGTTTTTCAGTCGCAGAATTGGGCTTACGGATAATGGGGAGCAGGTGCCCATCTATGGGGGAGTCCGACTTATAGGGCGAACAAAGGGTTGGGACCTGGGAGTTCTGGATATGCAGACTCAAAGTCTTGATACCATACCTTCTGAAAATTTTGGGGTCTTGCGGGCAAGGAAACGGGTTTTTAACCAAAATAGTTTTATAGGTGCCATGTTTACGAGCAGGTTGGACGTCAATGGCAACAGTAACCTGGCCTATGGCCTGGATGGGCTTTTTCAGGTAAGCGGAGACGATTACCTGACCGTCCAGTGGGCCCAGACTTTTGACAACCAGAGCGAGGATAAGGCTGCCAGCGATTTTAAAAGCGGCCGCCTGGCCCTGGAAGTGAACCGCAGGCGACGCAGGGGGTTCGGCTATACCATTGGCGCAATTCTTTCGGGCCCTAACTATAATCCCGGGCTGGGTTTCGTGGACCGGAACGATTTTAAGTATGGAACCGCTGCACTTTCCAATTCCTGGCTTAAGCAGAAAGGGGCTTTTATATGGCATAAAATCGAATTATTGGGGAATGCTTATCTGGATAACGAAAACCATGAGGTGTTGTCATCCGCATACGGAACGGAATGGTCCTTTTCCCGGAGGAATCTGGACAGTGGAAGCCTGTTGATTACAAAAGTATACGAAAACATCCTGGAGGATTTTGAGCTTGCAGGAAATGTGGTCATACCACCGGGAGCATATGACTTTTTCAGGCTAGCGGGAACCTATAGCATGGCGGTTGATAAAACCATCCGCACAGGGCTGATCCTCGAAACCGGCACCTTTTATGACGGTTGGCTCAACAGTCTCACCCTCACCCCTTCCTGGTACATTTCTAAATACTTTCAACTAAACCTCGAATACAACTACAATTATGGGGAGTTTAACAATAGGGGTGATTTGTTGAACTTTCACATTGCCAGGTTGCGCATTGGTACAGCTGTAAACCGAAAGATTTCCACCAATGCCCTTCTACAATACAATGGTTCTCAGGATCTTTTTGCGATGAATGTGCGTTTCCGATGGAATTTCCGGGAAGGCCAGGACCTCTGGATTGTTTTTAATTCTGGCCTGAATACCAATCGTTTTTCATATACCCCTACCCCTCCGTCAACCGCGAATCAATCTATCCTGCTGAAGTATGTACATACCTTTATTTTCTGAAGATGACAGTGGAGAAATTGCATTCCATGTGTTTGAATAATAAATAACCAAATGAAAAAAATATTAAAAATCACTGCCATTTTGTTTTTGATAATTATAGCCTATGTGTTCTACATATTTTATACAACGGGGTTTTTCCGTAAAGTAGAAAACTCTTTTGCCGGAACTATAGAAAAACAAATTGAACTTCCCGGTGTGGAAGATATGGAGATAAGTTATGAGGATAACTTTATTTTGCTTTCATCAGATGATCGGGCAGGCAGAAGAGATGGAAACAAAGTACAGGGACACTTATATTATATGGACCTGACCAATACAAAGTTTCAGCCTGTTCAACTCACTACAGAACTTAAAATACCCTTTTATCCACATGGCATCTCCATGATCCGAATTGCAAACAATCGATATAGGGTTTACGCTATTAACCATGTTGATGGCAAACATTCCATAGAAGTTTTCGAATTATATAATGATAGTCTGACCCATATTCGTACCCTGCAGCACAATTCCATGATTAGTCCAAATGATATTGTGGCAATAGACAAGGAGCGATTCTATTTTTCCAATGATCATGGTTATACCAGGGGATTGGGGAAATTAGCAGAAGAATATTTAGGCTGGGCAGTTTCTAATGTGGTTTATTTTGACGGGAATGAGTATCGGGAAGTGGCAGATGGAATTGCATATGCCAATGGCATTAACCTGGACTTTAAACGTCGCCTGCTGTTCGTTGCCTCTCCAAGGGATTTTTTAGTAAAAGTATATCATATAAAAGATACTGGTGATTTGGACTTTATCGAGAACGTGGACTGTGGAACAGGGGTTGATAATATTGAACTTACCCCTGAGGGAAAAATGTGGATTGGATGTCATCCGTCCTTATTGGCATTTACAGCCTACGCAAAAGGCAGCAAACCTATCTCCCCTTCCGAAATTATTACAATTGATTACCGAAATAAGGGGGATTACAGCAAGGAAATTGTTTTTTTAGATAATGGTGAACATATGTCAGCATCAACAGTTGCCGTTGAATATAAAGACCTGATCTTTGTGGGTAATGTCATGGATCCTCACTTTTTGATTTTGAAAAAAGAATGATAAAATCCAGATCAAATTGAGTGTGAGATACAAAAAAAATACGGCCAATTAATTTATTAAGAGTCTTCCCCTGTTGCCGTTTGCAACTCCCTCGCACCTTACAATCAATCATTTAATCTTCTGACAATGCCCTTTCTGGGATACTTGGGATGAAATATAATATAAAAACCATCGTTTTAGTTTTTATAACTTTTATAAAACAAATATTATGTTAAAGAAATGTATTTTAGGGATGTCCATGTTAGCAACAATGGCTTTTGTCTTTACCAGTTGCTCCGATGATGATGATGAGAAAGTTTGTGATACCTGTACGATCCAAAGCGAAACAATTGAGATATGCGACAATGGAAATGACACCTATACCTTAACGGCAGGTGGCACATCAGAAACGGTTACTAAAGAAGAACTTGGCGGGCTCCCTCCTGCAGAGTTTATTGGATTGATCTGTAGTCTGGGTGATATCGCACCTTAATTAAAAATGATATTCATAAATATGAATTAGCCCAACCTCTACCAGGTTGGGTTTTTTTATTAAATGGATTTGCCAGTTTTGCATTCTGAACCTGCCTTACCGGCATCCGGTTAAAGGACAGCAAGATTTTTGGTAGTTGCAGGCAGGTGTAACTAGCAAGAATAGTGCCTTTTGTAATGGTACAGTATAAGTCGGTCGAATTTTTAATTAATGTAAACTCCCTTAAAGTCTCTTATAATAATTCAGTACCTTGGGAATGATAACCAACCTTCTTTTAGCTCATAGCCATGGTACCATTCTTCCATTATCGAAACAGAATCACGGCAAGTCGTGATAAAATGTCCCGTGGACATTTGGTTGAGATAGCCGCGTGCGGACGTCTTGAAAATATTATTAGAAACTATGATTAATTTTTTTAGGCGAATACGTAGAAAACTAGCAGATGATAACATGCCCTTAAAATATGCCCGCTACGCTATTGGTGAGATTATTTTAGTAGTTATCGGTATTTTGATAGCCCTGCAAATTAATAATTGGAATGTAGAGCGGGAAGCGGTTATTAGAGAAAAAAATTATGTGCAATCCATATATCAGGATTTAAAAAGAGACCTCAGGAATATTGAAAGTAATATAGAAAAATTATCCAGTCAATACACCAATTCAATTAAAGTCCTTAAAACCCTTGAGTTTAAAGAAACGGTAGCTTTAGATTCTGTAACCCTTGCAACGGATATTGGTTGGAAATTAACCCAGATCATCCCTATAGAGCGCAAAGAGAATACATGGGATGGCCTGAAAGTAAAGGGTACCGAGACCTTCATTTTTGGTGATTCCCTTAAAGTCCTGTTAAATGACTTTTATGGGGCCTTTGACCTCAATATTGAACGGTTCAACCAGTTACCAAAAAAAGTGCGAGAGGAATTACGTCTATTAACCGGTAAATGCCATGATTATAGTAGTGTAAAAGGAGTTTTTGAAAACGGAATTGATTTTTATGGAGGATATTCTCCTCAACTTCGTTATTGTATTTTGTCTAATGGGAAAACACTTGAACTTATTGGTGCTATAAGTCTTTCTTGCATAGTTAATATAGGTCTTCAAAAAGAATTAAAAAAAGAACTTGAAGCCGTAATTACCTATATGGAAAATCAATTTATTTTCTTACCTAAGAAAACCTGAAACTGTTCTGCCTTCTAATCTCAGGTTCCCGTAATTGGAGGAGCAATTTATTTTTGATAATTCTCTACTTCGGGAAACAATTAATTGCTCTATGCTAATGATCAACTTCATTTAATATCGAAGCAATATTTTGCAAATGGAAAATCAAAGATCTGGTAATACCGAAAGATTTCCTGACGGGTATCCTGTAAATATCAATGGGAACTATGATTGATTTTTGGAGGCAAATCAGCCTTTAGGATCAAGTATCCATAAGCACTTTTGAATAAAAATTAATCTTTGACCTTGACAATATTTGCCCGGATTGGGAGTTTATACTTCTGTTAAACAATATTTAATACTAAAAAACCAACAAAATGATTAAAAAAATTTTATTTGCAGCGCTTTTATTCGTTTCCATACTGGAAATAAAGGCCCAAACCTTTGAGTACAGAATTGTAACCAGTATTGAATCGGTAGTTCCGATGGGCCTGGGAAGATCCAGGATCATTTCCGCCCAGGAAGACAAAGATTATAAGGAATATACTTCCTCCAGAACAGAAGAAGACAACAAACAGAATAAATCTAAAAGAGCAGATGCCAAGGTAGATGATTTTGATGAAACTAAAATTCTTAATTTCTACAGTGCCACCGGTATTAATTTTCAAAATGTCGCTTCCAATGACGCCTTACTTTCATCAAAAGTAAATACCATGTTAGAAGAAGGATGGGAACTGACATTTGTAACAAGCGGTGTTGAAAGTGACTCTGGCAAAGGGGATGGAACTGGTATTTTTATTACGCGATTCATCTTTAAAAGATTAAAGGCTTAAAGTATATCTTAAACTCCATCGAACAACAGAGGGAGTAAAGGTTAAATTTACCTTTAGAAATAAAAGAACCGCCACAGCAGATTGTGGCGGTTTTTTTTTATTACGTTATCATTGTTTCGGACTATTACTATTAGCTGTCCAATCAGTATCTTGGCTCTCATAGAAGGTAGTTGATATATAACGATGTCCTTTATTTATATGCTGGGGTTCTAGAGAGAAATCTTTCAAAAATATACCTGGTATTAGACATCACTGTAAATGACCCTGGAACAAAAGTTATCCCTATCGAAGGAAATTGGAATCCAAACCGATTAATTATACTGGAATGGGATTCAATTGAACAACTTCAGATAATTACAAAATCAATTGTTGTATATGAATATATTGAGAAGTAATTTAAAATAATGGTTTAAAGCCAGCTGGAAATAATTTGTAAAATACCTTTTCTCTGTCGGGCCTGTTAAAGGAAAAAGGACCAGCAGGTACCGGTAAAACGGCTCATACACGAGCCGTTAACATAAATATTGGAGAAAGATATGAATGAAAAGAATTTGATAGTAGGAATAATTACAGCTAAAGATCCTTGGGATAAAAGAAGCTGGTCTGGTACCTATTTTCGTATGAGCCAGCAAATCAAAAAAGAATTTGGAAATGTACTCCTTCTCGGCCCCGTTAAATTAAGCAGGTTTAATTTTTACAAAATGCAATTAGAATTGCTTGTAAGCTCAATTGCGCACGTCGTATTTTATCAAAAAAGATTCAACAGATTGCATAATCATATTAGAAGCAGGTATCATAGTCGTTTTTTTGATAATATAATAAAAACGACAAATGTTGATGTTTTATTTGCTCCGGCAGCTTCTGTTGAAATTGCTCATTTAAAAACAGGCATTCCTATTTGTTACTTTTCAGATGCTACTTTTTCATTAATATATAATTATTACGATACTTTTGGCCCTTTCTCTTCAAAATCTGTAAAGGATAGTAATTCTATTGAATTGCTTGCCATAACTAAATCAATTACCCAGGTTTATCCTTCAAGCTGGGCTCTTAATTCGGCAAAACAAGACTATAATGCAAAACATCCGTTCTTAGTTAAGCTAGGTGCCAATTTTGATAAAAACCCTAATAAAGAAGACTTAATAAAGCAATATGATTCCGATATCAACATCCTCTTTGTTGGAGTAGACTGGAAACGTAAAGGAGGCGATATAGCCTTGGAAACCATTGATTATTTAGATAAAAAAGGATACAAAGTCCATTTGACAGTTTGTGGTTGTACCCCACCCCAAAAACATCCCAGAATGACAGTTATTCCATTTCTTGATAAAAATAAACACGAAGACATGCTCAAATTTCAAAACTTGTTTCACGAAGCCCATTTGTTTTTTATGCCAACCCGAGCTGAATGTTTTGGAGTTGTTTTTTGTGAAGCAAATGCCTTCGGTTTGCCCGTGATTACAACGGATACCGGGGGAACATCTTCGGTTATTGAAGATGGCGTCAATGGATTTATTTTGCCTGAAAGTGCAACCAGCGTGGCATATGCAGATCTAATAATGAAATTAATTGATGACAAAGAACTATTTCGTAAAATGTCAAATATGGCGCTACAAAAATATGAGGAGGAACTGAACTGGACACGATGGGGAAAAGAAATGAAAAAAATACTTGTGTTAACAAAGAAACTGGCTCATGAAAGGGATTGATCCCGGAATTATCATGGCAGCAATTAATATATATCATTGAAAAATGCCATATTGAAATGCAAGGCCTGTCTTTTCTTCCGGGCTTACACTTCAAAATCATCCGTTGCACTTAGTATCGTAGTATTTTTTTACTTTTAGATTTATCAGGATATGGGGTGTATTCGATAATTGAGTAAATTCACCTATAAAATGAAATTAAAAAAATACATAGCAGAACTCAAAAGACGTAATGTATTTAAACCTGCAATAGCCTATTTAGTAGTTGCCTGGTTAATTGCGCAGGTGGCTTCTGTAATTCTTCCAACTTTTGATGCCCCGCCCTATATCATGAAAACCTTGATTTTTATCCTGATAGCAGGCTTTCCGATCAATTTAATTTTTGCCTGGGTATATGAATTTACCCCTCAAGGAATTAAGAAAACGGAACATGCTGAAGAGACAGCTGGGGGATTACCCAAATCAAACCCCGGGATTAACAAAAACAATAAAAAACTGGTAGTATTACCCTTTCGCAATATCAGTTCGGAAAATGGCAGGGATTATTTTAGTGATGGGCTTACTGAGGAAATCATAATTCGTTTGTCCGGAATCAAGGAGCTTGAGATAGCTTCAAGAAACACTTCTATGAGGTATAGGAATTCGGATTTGGATATTGAATCATTGGGCAGGGAGTTGAAAGCAAAATACCTTTTACAAGGTACTGTACGCAAGCATAAGGATAATTTAAGAATTTCTACGGAATTGATTGATGTCGAAAAAGATTCTGAACTTTGGGCCGAGATATACAGTGGTAAGATGGCAGATGTTTTTGCTATTCAGGAAAAAGTATCTAAAAAAATTGTAAGCTCATTGCAACTTAAGCTTACCCCAAAGGAAAAAGTGGCTCTTAGCAAAAGTTCAACAATGAATAGCGAGGCGTTTGATTCTTACTTAAAAGCTCGTGAATTTCTGTTTCGATATACCAGGAGTTATCTACTTTTAGCTATAGATCTTTTTCAAAATGCAATAGATCTGGATCCTGAATATGCTGCAGCTTATGCCGGTATGAGTGAAGCTTATGCCATGTTGTATGAAACACACGATAAAAATCCATCATGGCTTGAAAAGGCCGAAGAATCATCTCTGAAAGCACTCATATATGATCCTAACTCATCGGAAGCATATAGTGCCCTTGGGTTAGTTTACTACAATAAAAATTCACTTAACGAAGCATTGATAGCCGTTCAAAAGGCCATATCATTTGATCCTGATAATTTTTTTGCCTATTGGATAAGAGGCCGTCTCTACAGAATACAGGACAGAGATTCTGAAGCTGTGATTGATTTTAATAAAGCATTAGATCTTAATCATGGTTTCCATACGATTTATGGAGATTTACAAATGGCTTATGAAAAATTAAAAGATAAGGTAAATCTGGAGGATACTCTTCAAAGGGCAGCTATATTTTACCCCAAATATTTAAAGCATTACCCTACTGACGCCCGTGCCCACCAATTTTATGCTTTTACATTGAAAAGATTAGGGCGCTTAAAAGAAGCTAAAACAGAAATGCAAAAGGCACTTGAATTAAGCCCCAATGACCTGATTATCATCTATAACCTTGCCTGTTTTAATGCGTTGTTAGGCGAAAAAACTGCGGCAATTAGAACTCTTAAAAAAGCAATTGATAATGGATATGGGAATTATGAATATATAAAACA
>JAHEBI010000040.1 GCA_024642325.1 Eudoraea sp.
CTTGTTGGAGAAAATTATATTGCCCTTCGGATGATGTCCAAGAGTAGTATTTTTGAAGTGCTGCCCTGAGAGCCTCATTACTAATTAGAGAAAGATTTCCACTGGATTTGAGTTCTTCAAATGCATTGTCGGAAATAAGTGGTATGTTGGTATAACCAGCATGTTCGATACTTTTCATAAAGTAACTGGAAGAATCTACGGCCAGCTGTGGCTTATCTATCGTCCTCAACAAAAATTCAGCACGATGAATACGGCTTTTATTTAAAGAAATAGCGGTCAAAATGTTTTCTAGATTGGAGTTTAACTCAACTTCAAAACGCTTAAGGAATATTTTTTCTTGAATGCGTTCTTTCCTCTGTTCGTTCCAATTATTAATCTGAAGTGCAATTAAAATTCCAATAACAACCAGTAC
The DNA here is from genome assembly GCA_024642325.1 of Eudoraea sp. Lineage (GTDB taxonomy): Bacteria > Bacteroidota > Bacteroidia > Flavobacteriales > Flavobacteriaceae > Eudoraea. The sequence goes on from JAHEBI010000040.1 coordinate 413, forward strand.
GATTTCACCGATGGCATATTTCAAATACTTACCAGTTTTGTTTTTCTCAATAAGGTCATAGCGAATTTTTCTAAAGAATTTTATCATTGGTTATTGGTTGGTTGTACATCCTAAGGTAATGAATTATTGGGGTATAGCAGTATTAAAATTACCGAGTAGTATTATAGTAAAGTAGTTCAGAAGAGGGTTGATGATGAGATGGATGCGGTTTATGAGAAAGTCGGATAATACCTAGGCTTTCAATCGCATCGACCATAGCAATTACTAAAAGCCATTGTTGTGCTTTCGTTTTTACTTTTTCAATTCTTTATCACAAATTTTAATTGTTTCTTCAATCTTATCAATGAGTCTTTCAAACATCCAGATGTTTGTTCTCTGCCCCATTTTTATATCTGCTAAATAACCATTTAATCCTTCCAAGGATTCTAATTTATTGACTAAGTATTGTTGTGTCGGTAAATTAGTTATATGTCCTTCATATCGTATAGGTACTAAATTTAGAGCAATCTGTTCTCGAACTTGAGGATCTAAAATATCTCCCGCTAATCTGCGATAACCTAAATTATTACCATTCCATTCTTCATGATTATTTAAAACAACAATCATCCGGCTATGAAATGAAGTGAGATTATCACGTAAAGAATCATTTTTAAGAAGACGGATATTTCCATTATTAATTAACTCATTCCAAACGTCATTCACATATGAAACTGAATTGAGCCAACCTACATGCTCTATTGCCACGGCAAGCGATTCTGGGTTTGAATTAACAGTATCTCCTGAAAGGGCACTTAGAAGTTTGTCAACGTTTCCAATTTGAAAGGAACTATAAAGTATTTGGTTAGTGGAACTTTCTAGGTTTTTGAGCATCTCACCTTTTAATCGAGCTATATATTCCTTTTCGAGTCTTCTGTCCTTTCTCTCTTCGTTCCAATTATTAATCTGCAATGCGATTAAAATTCCAATGACTACTAGTAAAATTTCTCCGATTGCATATTTCAAATACTTTCCAGTTTTGTTTTCCATTAGTAAGTTTTGACGAATTTTTCGAAAGAATTTTATCATTGATTATGGGTTGTTTCTACTAATTTACTTAAATAATTGATTTGGAGGTAAATGTTAGGGCATAGCAGTATGAAGATAACCCAGGAATATTGTGGAAAGGTAGTTCAGAAAAGGATTAGTGAGGAGATGGGGTGGTTTTCTAATAAACTTAGGTAGGGTTCTGCATGATTTCTTTGTGGAATCATCAGCTGAGAAACCCAGCTGTGTTAATATTGCTTCATATTTGAGTGGCACAAAACCTCAATGTATGATCCTCGTTCTTATCCTTTCGTTAATTATTTTGGGTTAGTTCTTTATCTATTAGTGGAATGATCAAATTTGCAATGTTTTTTGTTATTATATAGCGTCTAATTTTGTACCCCCTAAATTTCACGGTTTGCCTTAAAAGCATTTGAAATTTATAGTCGTTTTTTAAGGCCTCAAAATCCAATGGCACGAAGCCTTCAGTCCGTTGAACAATTTTATTTTCATGGTTGGTATAGGAAAACGGATATTGGATGGTGTCATTAGGAAATTCGGCCTTGAATTTCAAGGACATATCATAATTGGGCTTGAAGTGTTCTTGGTAATATTCGGATAAGAATTCCGCTATGTCCGGAAAAAAAGCATGGTCTTTGCTTATTCGTGGAAATTGACTTTCGTATATACTCTGCAAAAGATTTTTTAGACTATCATTCTGTATGATATCCAACCCTTCTTCTTTCAGTTTTCCATACGCAGCTTCCTTAGGATAGATATATTCGTCTTGAATAAGAAACATAAAGTCGAAACACATACTATCTGCATATACAACATCCTGTTGGATATAATTTAATATTCTGGCATTACTGCGTTGCCCGAGTAGCAATACACTCAGGTCAGATTCTAAATCATTCAGCGTCATTAATATTTCCTCCTTTACTTGTGACAGAAGTATTTTTTCCAACTTTTTACGATTCATGTCGTTATTCCAATTGCCAATCTGTACAGCAATGACAATACCAATGACCACAAGTAAAATCTCCCCAATGGCATAAAACATGTATTTGCTTACCTTGTTTTCGGTCAGTAGTCTTTGGCGAATATGTCTAAAAAATTTAATCATAGTTATTATTTAAATTGCCCACGCACCATCTGGCTCCTCACTATCAAAGGTCTACCAAACCTTTGCTTATCGTTCCGCCTTCTAAAGAAGTTGATCATAGGAAGTAACGATTTGTTGTCCTTCCTAAGATAAGAAATTAATATAAATAACTTAAAATCAGGTTAATAACAATTAAGCAGAAGAGCACCGTATTAGATAGAGCCACAGACTTGGCCAATGTTGAGGTAGAGGATATCCCCAACAGTATTTTGGATATTTAATTATCACGAACAAGTCGCTCCTACCCACCCAGGGGAAATTCAAACTAATAACGCCTAATAGAAGGTGTTTGCTAATTGGCAATTTCAGCGTTTATTTCAATCAATAAACGATCTCCACGATTGATAAGGTTGACTATGTTACGGTGTTGAGAGTGAGCATAATAAATCATATCCATGAGCATTACATGAGCGTGGTTATCAGCAGTAAAAGCGTTAAGTACAGCATCGGCCGGTGTTTTTTGAAAAACAGGAATACCGTAATTATTGCGGAGCTGAGCTGTGAGATCTTGTGCCAGTTCATATGCAATCTTGTTGTTTGTTTCCCCCATGTATAATTCCAGTAAGAAATAAAAACGGTCGATATCTTTCTTTAGCTGTTCACTTCTTATTTCAGAAAATAGTCCTATACTTTTCATCTCTTCAAAGGCCGACGAATTCAAAGGCGGAGGCAAAAAAGCCCAAGAGAGATTCTGAATGCCTATGTATATAAAATCTTCGTTTTTTTCGTTAGGTAATGGCATCTTCCAACCCCCTCGATTCTCTTCACTCCAGGGCAGTTTCGACAGAATTACCGAATCTCGTTTTGCATACTTTAAGATATGTTGCCAGCTATGAAAGCGTGTTTCGTTAGCATCTTTATGAAAATTAAGCATTCCAAGGTCATTCTCTAACCCAAGAGATAAATTTTGAAGTTGTGCAGTAACCTTATGTTGCAGAACCTGGGTTTCATTCCAATTATTGATCTGCAGGGCTATCAATATCCCAATAACTACAAGGACGATTTCCCCAATAGCATACCTCATGTATTTTAAAGGCTTATTATCGTCAGCGAGTTTTTTGCGGATTCGCCTAAAAAAATTAATCCTTCTCATTTTGTAATCGGTCATCAGCCCTCAAAGGCAGTAGTTAAGTTTTGTCTAAATTTTTATCTGGAGATTGTTTCCTTTGTTTTATCAACTACAACTTCCCCCCCTTTCATGACCCATTTTACGTTGTTAATGATAACATTTATATCCTTTATGGGATCTCCTTGTACCGCCACCATGTCTGCATAGTAACCAGGGGCAATGGCTCCTAACTCTTTTTCCATTCCTAACATTTCTGCTCCTGTCGTTGTTGCAGTTCTCAATGCTTGTTCTGGCGTCATTCCTGCTTTTACGAACCATTCAAGTTCTCGGGTATTGTCCCCAAATCCAGTAAATACAGCATCTGACCCCATAGCAATTTTCACATTTGCTTTTATAGCCCTTTTTAGCGTTTCAAAGTTTTTGTCGATATACTCGTTCAAATTGTTAACATTAGCCTCACTATAGCCATATTCATCTTTGTGCTCAATGTAATATCTGTTATGTTCCACTGTTGGCACGTAAATAATTCCATTCTTCGCCATAGCTGCAAGGGTTAAATCATCAATATCTATAGCATGTTCAATTGTATTCGTTCCGGCTTTCACTGCATCACGGGCACCATCTGGACCATAAGAATGAATAGCAATGCGCTTTCCTGCATAATGGGCAACATCGGCTGCTGCTTTCATTTCCTCATAACTAAATGTTTGGAACCCTGTGACATCCTTGGCACTTCCGGTAGAGCCATACATTTTTATCCAGTCGGCACCTGAAGCCAATTGCTGCCTTGCAACACGTTGTACTTCTGCAACACCATCACATTGACCAGCATCAGGGATTGCCCCAATTTTATAAGGTTCATTGCTGATATGCAATCCATTGCCGGCAACAAACATTCTTGGCCCCTGCATAGCACCCCGGTTTATTAAGTGACGCATGGCAAAGTCCATATTATCCGAAGAACCCAGGTCTCTCACAGTTGTCACACCAGATCCAAGTGTTTTTCTTGCATTTTCCTGTGCAAGGAAAACGGTTACTGATGGCCCTATGTCTCCAAGTTGCCACCGATGCCACCATGGATTAGTGCCAGGACTTTCATCCCAATAATAAGTGATATGGGTATGAGCATCAATTAGTCCAGGAATAGCTGTATACGACTTTAAGTCAATCTTCACTGCATTTTCGGGCACAAGAATATCTTTTTCTTCTCCTACACTAATTATGCGGTCAGCATCTATAATAACAACAGCACGGACAATCTTTTTTCCTTGCCCATCAATTAATTCGCCAAAATAGACAGCCTTAACCTGTGCAAATAGAATTGATGAGTTTACAAATAGAAAGAACAGGGTAGTTGAAACTAAATAGTTTATTCGCATTAGTATAAGTTTTTAATGACGGAAAATATTTTTGTTAAGGTACTTAAATATATTGTGTTTGTCGTCAATGCCCACAGAGCCGACCCTATTGCTGGCAACGGTCTTGTATATGAGTCGTATCCCGAAGGGTATTGCCTATATATGTTGTTGTGCTTTCGTTAGTTTTGTAAACTTATTTCTTGCTCACAAAGAGTGATTATTTCCTCAATTCTACTTTTGAGCCTTTTGTAATTCAGTTCATTTTTTCTATTCCATATCCTATGACTATTTACAAGATTTTCAAATTCTAGAAATTTGTAAATTTTCTTATAGTCTGTATCAAAACCTGAAGTAATCTTATTGTTTTCTCCAAGACCTTGACTAATGGTTATATAATTTGAATTCTGGTAAAGGAACGGATAGATGATATTATTCCTTTCATCTACAGCCCAGGTTTCATCTTCTTTCACATCATTGAGAATTCCACTCCAATTGGAAAGATAATTTTTTAGTTTTTGATTTTTGATTATTTGAATCTTGCCCGAATTGATAATATCACTTAGTATTCCATTGCTAGGGTCATAAGTGATTATGCCCAATAAACCCAAATATATAAGAGAATCACTTTCGTTTTTGGATAATTCCATTTCACGGTTTCCCGTATTTTTCAATAGTGTCTCACATTTTCTCTGAATTATTTGTGCTTTTTTTATGGAACGGTTCAATTCATCTTTGTTGAATGTAAATTCTTTTTGAAGTGACGCTAAAAGTTGTAATTCTTGTTTATTTATTTTCCTGTTTTCATTCCAAGTATTGACTTGTAGAGCCAAAAGAATACCAATCATTACTAGTACAATTTCGCCAATGGCATAAAGCAGATATTTACTGAACTTGTTTTCAGTCAGCATTTTTTGTCTGATTTTTCTAAAGAATTTTATCATTTAGTTGGCGGTTGGTTGTTCCTCCCAAGGTAATGAATTATTGGGGTATTAAAGTATGAAAATCACCCACCAGTATTATGTAATATAGTTCAGAAAAGGGTTAGTGTGGAGGTGGAGAGTATAAGGCGCATTTTAATAGCACTTATACATTGTTGTGGTCGGTTATTTAATCTTCTACAAGATTGCCCCCGTCTCTATGTCCTCCAAGATATAGCCACTTATTATCCACATTCATATATATATCACTGAATCTCAATTTTCCATTCATTACCTGACCTTTTCGAATAGTTATGCCTTCATCATTGGTTTTACTTTCTCCAATCCATTTATAAGTTTCATTAATTATATAGTGTGCTATTGCCAAGTTTCCACTATCAAGAATTTGCATTTCTTTTCTTTTAATATCAATTTTAATTACTTCTTCATTTTTTTTAATATCATCCCAAAAAGAAGCAAAAATTTCTTTGGTCATTAATATTTCTGAGTTAACAGTCCATCTTCTGAAATTTGGATGGTAAATTGACATATGACCTTTAAAATCATTTTCAACCCAGGTTTTGTTTCTTTTTTCCACCACTTTCCACACCTCTTCTTTTATTGTTTGTTCTTCATTTTTATCAATTACTTCCTGAGCTATAATTGAAAAACTACCCGCAGATGATAGTATCAAAAACAGGAAAACTAAAACTTTCATATTTATTTATTTTTGTTATTAGTAACCACAACGGTTGGCTTATGAAGCCTGGTGGCGCTTAACCACTATGATTTTATAGCCATGGTTGTGCTTTCGTTATTAGTTAGCTGTTTGATCAAGTTCACTTTGGAGTAACTGAAGCGTGTTTTCAATATTATTCTTCAGATCGGAATAAAAATGTAAATTCAGGAAGGATCCAGTGGCAAAAAAAAAGGTTAGTTGGTTGTCAAATTCAATATTCTGTAGCAGTACTTTACTAGATAACTTAAAATTACTGCTAGGAATCTTCAAACTAAATCTATTATTTCCTAATGCATTTATTAAGGACTTTCTACCATTACCCCATTTATTAATTAAATCAATCAATTTATACCGAGGTTTGGAATGTTCTTCTTCCTGAAACGACACACTGGTAAGAATTCCATCCCATGAGGCCAGTTTGAGGCGCAGCTCCCTGTTAGAAATGATACTTAATTTACCAGAGCTGACTAACTCAATAAGAGTACCTGGACTAGGACGGTATTGAATTTCAGTTAAGATAGTGTGATACATTAGAGAATCAAATACTTTTTCAGTCAAATTTGGATCATCAGTGCCCATTTTACCTAAAAGTGCATGAGCGTACGCCAAACCTTCCTCATTTAGTTCCATTACTCGTTCTACTTCTTTGAGGTTGTTTGAGAATTCATCATGAAGGGCATTTAGATAAATTACTTCCGTGTCCTTAACCTTGTCAATTTCATTCAAATTATTTACCTGAAGGGCAATCAAAATTCCGATTACCACAAGTGCTATTTCTCCAAAGGCATATTTAAGATATTTACCCGTTTTGTTTTTCTCCATAAGGTCTTTTCTAATGCTTCTAAAAAACTTAATCATAGTTTTATTTTTAATGCCCGCACCTCAGCTGGCTCCTCACTATCAAAGGCCTACCAGACCTTTGATCACCGTTAGGCCCTCTAAAGATTTTTATCATGGTTTTATGGTTGGTCATAGTAAGCGCCGGGAATGTAATGATTCAATAGGAAAATTAGTCAAACTCTTCAGATATTCTTTTTATTAGCTGTTTTGATTTGTCCTGGAGACTATTTATGATCTCAATATTTGATTCTATTGCCAGTTTGTAATATATATTTATCGATTCTATATGCTGATATTCCTTTCTTTTTGGATTATTTCGCCAGGACCAATCAATGAAGTCTAGATTTCGTCCTGTAAGCAGACGATGTATAATGTTAAATTCATCTCCATATGTTTCCAGTGACCATTTATAAAAAATCTCATTGTCGGAATTTAACTTTTCCAGTTCAATTTCAGCAAATTGGTAGTACTCTTTTATTTCTCTGATTATTTCGTAATTATTCAACTTTAGTATTTTTCCGCTATTGAACATTTCCGTAAATGTAATCTGATTAACCTTTAGAAAGTTCATCGACATCCTGCCAGCAGCAAATTGATCCCACTCTGAAATCTTTACACTATCATTATCTAAAACTTGATCCAGTATTAAATCAATTTGCTGTGACCATTTTTTATATTCTAACTCTTGTGCATCAAAATATGATAGGTCACCTTCTAAATCCATAACCAAACGATCCAGTAGTTCCTGGCTTTCTGCTTTCACCATTCTGTTATCATTCCAGCTGTTTAATTGGAGGGCGAGAATAATTCCTATGAGGATTAGAGTAATTTCCCCAATGGCATATTTGAGGTACTTTCCAGTTTTATTTTTTTCCATAAGGTCGTATCGTATTTTTCGAAAGATTTTTATCATTGGTTAATTAGGTTAGTCATAGTTTCTACTACATAGCTTTTTTGCGAAGTAGTAGTTTCTGCTACATAGCTTTTTTAGCGAAGTAGTAGTTTCTGCTACAAAGCTTCACTATTCCGGCGAAGGAGGCTAGCGAAGTAGTAGTTTCTAATACATAGCTTCGCTATTCCGGCGAAGGAGGCTAGCGTAGGGATAATTAAGCATAACTAGTTACATGCGGATATTATACCTCAATATCTAAAAAATTCACCGGATATGCGCACCTCCTGAGTTTTTTTATCAAGTGACTTTAAAATAATGTTCTTAAATCCGCTGGCGCGAGCATCATGCCCGTGTGGAAAATAGTATCTTCGGTACTATCAGAAAAATGCAAAATGCCGGAAAGCAACCAATCCAGATCCTGGATAGACATTTTGAGTGAACTTGTAGAGGTCTTTTTTAAAAGTACACGTCAACGCAAGGGGGGAAGGTCCTGGCACCAGCACGTTGTGCCATATGAAAACGGCTGGGCCGTAAGGCGTGAGGGCAATAAACGCATCACGTCTAAACACCGGCTCCAGGATACCGCTATTAACAAAGCAAAACGACTGGCCAGAAAATACAAGGCTGATGTGATTATCCATAGACAGGATGGTACCATACGCGATCGTATTAACTATGATTAAAAAGGGGCTCATTCCCCGGGATTTCTCAATCGTTACTTCGTAACTCATATCGAAATGACCCAAAAGTCTTCCCGATCTGCATTCAGGGATTTATATATGACAGACCTTTAGATTTCTCAGTCGATACTTCGTAACTCATGTCGAAATGACCCAAAAGTTTTCCAGATCCAAATTCAGAGATTTATATAAGACAGACCTTTAGATTTCTCAGTCGTTACTTCGCACCTCTTATCGAAATGATATGAAGGTCTTTTTGAATCGATGCTGTAACACCTTTTGGAAAAACTTTAGGAGATCAGGGGCGAAACTCCACCGGGGTGATCTTTATAATTTTGAAGTCGGTGAGGTCAGTGCCCTGAAGGTCTATAAAAACATCCTCATTCAGCCCTTTTGCATTGCCCCTTTTGGCAAAATTGATTAAAACACGGATTATACCCTCTTCATAGTTGCCTACCGTTGCCGAAATTTGGTAAATCTCAAAGTTTTTAGGGGCAGCTTCATGTTCCTGAATGTATGTTTGTGTAGGTTCATGGGAATCTATAAAGCGTATGGCATCTAGTAAGGTCTGTGTTTTCATGCGTTGCTATTTACATCATTTAATAGCGCATAATATAGTCTAAAATTCCCATGGTTCAAACTTTATTGTTTTATCTCATGCAGCGGTTTTAAGGCTGACGCCTTTCATAACAGCCTTTAGTGCACCCCGCTAAAAAATACTACCTTTAACGTACACCCTGATATTCAGGTGGGAACGACTTAAATCAGGAAAGTAAATGAAAACAGTTGTATTTATTGTTGCATCAATAGTATTGATAGGATGTAAAGAACATACGCCCAGGGCTGAATTTTTGGGAATGGTTAATCTGGAGGTAAGCGGAAACGCAAAAGCGGTTGCTCAATTTGAGAGGGGACTTTTATTACTGCATTCTTTTGAATATGAAGATGCCCGTGAAGCGTTCAGGAAGGCCCAGGAAACAGATGCTCAAATGCCTATGGCCTACTGGGGTGAAGCGATGACCTATAATCACAGCTTATGGGGGGAACAGGAATATGAAGAAGGGGTGGATGTATTAAAAAAACTGGAATCCCTGGATCTGGAAAAAAACGCCACAGAACTGGAGCAGGATTTTATCGGGGGCATCAGGATCCTGTTTAAACCGGAAACTGAAAAACCGGAGCGGGATGTAGCCTATGCCGATTTTATGGAAGGTTTGTCCAAAAAATACCCGGACAACCATGAAGTGGCGGCATTTTATGCGCTATCGCTTTTGGCCTCGGTACCAGACGGACGGGATGAAGAACTATATGGTAAGGGGGCTAAAATTGCGCTGGGTATTTTGGCTGAAAACCCAAATCATCCGGGAGCCCTGCACTATACCATTCATTCCTACGATGACCCTAAGCACGCTTCATTGGCATTGGAGGCTGCCAACGCCTATGCTAAAGTCGCCCCTGATGCAAGTCATGCCTTACATATGCCCTCCCATATTTATGTGGCTATGGGGATGTGGGATCGGGTAGTCGCTTCCAATATTGATTCGTATCAAGCCAGTCTCAACAGGATGGAGCGAAAAGAACTGGATAATGATGCCAGGGGATACCATGCCTATCACTGGCTCGAGTATGGTTATTTGCAGCAGGACAACAGAGCAGAAGCCAGGAAAATGGTGCTGGACATGCAGCGTTTTATGAATGAAAAACCATCTGCAAGGGCCCGGGTTCATATGGTATTCCTCAAGGGGACCTACCTTGCCGAAACCGATGACTGGGAGAGTGCGGTTGCCGATATTCCGGTAGAAATTTCCGATCTGAATATTTCGGTTCGTTCCCAATATTATTTTTTGGAAGGAATGAAAGGATATATAGCAAAAGACACGGTGCAAATGGATAGTATTTTGGCCCTCATGGAGTCTGATATTAAGAGGGAACTTTATGTACAGGAATATTCCAGCGCAACATTGTGTTCAAATGTGACCAGGGCGGAGGCCGCGCCATCAGATATTGTTACTTCCAGGGCCAGGAAACAGCAGCTTTTGGCATTACGGGAAGAT
>JAHEBI010000405.1 GCA_024642325.1 Eudoraea sp.
GGCAGGAATAGCGGCTGCTCCGGGCAAGGTGAGACCAAGAGCTTCGACCATACAAGCCATAGTGGAGGCTGTTCCCATGGTCATACAATGCCCTGCACTTCGCGCTGAGCAAATCTCAGCTTCAATCTGATCTTCCGGCGTAAATCCTTCATTTTTAATCTTGTCTTTTAAAGTCCAGACAAATGTGCCGGATCCTATACGTTCTCCTTTGTATTTCCCATTCAGCATAGGCCCTCCCGGGACAACAATTGTTGGAAGGTCAACACTGCAGGCTCCCATAACAGTTGATGGTGTGGTCTTGTCACATCCGGTTAAAAGAACAACCCCATCAAGAGGGTTTGCACGAATACATTCCTCAGTATCCATACTGGCCAGGTTTCTGAAAAGCATAGCTGTAGGTCGCATTAAAATTTCACCCATACTGGTAACAGGGAATTCAAAGGGGACACCACCTGCTTCAAGCACACCTTTTTTAACAAATTCTGCAAAATCCCTTAAGTGCCCATTACAGGGGGTTAATTCGGACCAGGTATTACAAATACCAATTACGGGTCTTCCATTGAAATAATCATTAGGATAGCCCTGATTTCGGAGCCACGACCTGTGAATAAATGCCGATTTTGGATCTCCGGGGTTAAACCAATCTTCACTTCTCAATCTTTTTTGCTTATCTTTTTCCATTTAGTTGTTACTTATGATATGGGAATGTCAAATATTTTGATCTTCCTGTATTCGCCTATACGGAAATCAAGGTATCATCTTTAAGGCAGTTAACAAAATGGTTTTCATATTTATTTACATTCCAGGGTCTTTTTCGGTAAATATTTGGAGGTACTGCAAATCTTTTGTTACTTTTAGTTCAATGGTTTGATGTACCGAACACGGACTGTATTATTATTTCTGGCGAATTAATTTATGTGCAGGTTTAATTTGTGATTGGATTGGAACAACCACCTTTTTTGAGAAGGTTTTGAAATTAATAATGCAGGCAGAAGATAAATTAAGCATATGAAACGAAGGAGTTTTATTAAAAAAAGTAGTTCAGCGGGACTGCTGGCTATGTCCCTGCCCGCAATCCCTGATTTTTCATCTATTGTTGCAGAAATGCGGTTTGGGGTAGCAGAAGCTTCTTATGTTCAGCGCAGGTATGCCAAATTGGATAGCATAAACTATCCTCCCTTTACGGACTCCCTGCAAATGATTGAACACTGTAGTTCTGTGGGATTTGGCGGGGTCCAGTTTAGCGTAAGCGGCTGGGATGCTGCTTTTGCCAAAAAAGTAAAAAAAAGAGTTGAGGAATTGGATCTCTTTCTTGAAGGTCAGATCAGGTTGCCAAAAGAAGATGCAGACCTTCAAAGGTTTATTGATGAGGTGTCGGCAGCCAAAGAGGCAGGAGTAGATATTCTTAGAACCGCCTGCTTGTCGGGCCGCAGATATGAAACATTTGACAGTAAAAGCTCTTTTCAGGAATTCAGGACAAAATCAATTAATTCTTTAAAACTGGCTGAACCGGTCGTGCGAGATTTTGACATCAAACTTGCCGTAGAGAACCATAAGGACTGGCGGATTACGGAGATGATAGAAATACTTGATGTTATTGATAGCGACTGGGTAGGAGTAACGCTGGATACGGGAAATAACCTGTCTCTGCTTGAGGATCCTATGGAAGTTGTGGAGGCACTTGCCCCATATGCTTTTACAGTTCATTTAAAGGATATGGCTGTTGAGGAATATGAGGATGGATTTTTATTAGCTGAAATTAATTTAGGAGAAGGGTTTTTAGATATTGATAAAATGATCACGGTAATTAAAGGCCATAATCCGGATATCAGGTTTAACCTGGAAATGATCACCAGAGATCCTTTGAAAATCCCATGTTTGACTAAGGGTTATTGGGCAACATTTGATGAAGTTTCTGCCGTTGAATTGGCTGGTTTTCTTTACAAGATTAAAAAGGGAAAAAGTACATCACCCTTAACCGTGATATCCAAAAACTCAGCCGATGACAGACTGGCTCTGGAAATAGAGAATAATAAAGCCTCACTTAAATACGCCAGGCAACGTTTGGGTTTTGTTTAAAAAAATTAAAATATAAGTATATGACAGATACACCATTACCCGGTATAAAGCAATTTGAGATGCATGGACGGAATGCCATGATTACAGGTGGTTCCAAAGGTCTTGGGCTTGCCATGGCTGCAGGACTGGCATCTGCCGGTTGTTCCGTGGCTCTGGTGAACAGAAATCTGGAGGAAGGCATTAGTGCTGCAGAAAAACTGTACAAGGATTTTGGGGTGAAGGCTAAAGCCTATGCTGCTGACGTTACCCATTTAAAACAGGTAGAATCTGTGGTAAGAGCTATTGAAAATGATTTTGGAAAAATAGATATATTAATTAATAGTGCCGGAATAAATATCAGGGGTGCGATAGATGAGCTCAGTCCGGAGGATTTTAACCAGGTGATGAAGGTAAATGTAGACGGTACCTGGAATACTTCCCGGGCAGTCACCCCGCATATGAAAAAAAACAAGTACGGGAGAATCATTAATATGGCAAGCACTTTGGGATTGGTGGGATTGGCTAATCGTACTCCCTATGCCACCAGTAAAGGGGCCGTTGTTCAAATGACCAGGGCTCTTGGCCTGGAGCTGGCGCCTTTTAATATTACAGTTAATGCCATATGTCCGGGACCTTTTTTGACTGAAATGAACATTCCAATTGCCGATACCGCAGAAGCCAAGAATTTCATTGTTGGAGCAACAGCCGTTGCCAGATGGGGAGAATTACGGGAGATTCAGGGTGCGGCTATTTTTTTAGCCAGTGATGCCGGCAGCTATATGGTGGGATCTATGCTTACCGTAGATGGTGGCTGGACAGCCAAATAGACCTGACCAAATTTAAATCTCCTGGGTATAAAAGACCAAATACCAAAAGCAGATAAAAAAGGCCATTCGAAAAACTTCATGAAATTCCTGGTGATGCTC
>JAHEBI010000406.1 GCA_024642325.1 Eudoraea sp.
ATTTGTAGGTTTACCCGTATAACGCTGTATAGCGTTATTTTACATAATATCAGATATAACGCCTTTAGGCTTATATCGTCAGATATTATGTTAAAGGGAATTATGGAAATGATTCAATGCTATAATGCTACAATGCTACAATGCTACAATGCTGCAATTGGTATAATGAATTATAATGTTGACAGGAATTATGGTAAGAGAATCAAAAATAATATTCTTACTAAAAAGATTTATATAACAAAGTACATAATTCCCGTATAACGCTGTAAAGCGTTATTCTACATAATATAAGATATAACGCCTTTAGGCTTATATCGTCAGATATTATGTTAAAGGGAATTATGGAAATGATTCAATGCTACAATGCTACAATGCTACAATGCTGCAATGAATTATTATGTTGACAAGAATTATAGCAAGAGATTCAAAATTAATATTCTTTCTAAAAAATTTATAGAACAAAGTACATAATTCCCGTATAACGCTGTAAAGCGTTATTTTACATAATATCAGATATAATGCCTTTAGGCTTATATCGTCAGATATTATGTTAAAGGGAATTATGGAAATGATTCAATGGATATATTGAATTAATGATGTAATTCTCAAACAAAAGTATTTCCCGTGTAGGGATACTATGAGGCCACAATTGCATCTACTTCAATTTCAATCAGCCAGTCAGGATTTATGAAATGTGCAACTTCCATAATGGTATCAACGGGTTTTATCGTTTTAAAATAAGTGGCCCTGACTTCGGCAGCCCCTTTCCAGTCTTCTATTCGTGTCAATAACATTCTGGTCCTGACGACGTCACTTAAGCCCGAGCCCGCTTTTTCCAGGGCTAATTTAATGGTTTCAAAACATTGTTTTGTTTGAACCGATATATCACCGATTCCTACTGTATTACCCTCTGCATCCACCGGAGGTGTTCCTCCGACTGATATGTATGGCCCAACACGTACAGCCCTGCTAAAGCCGACTATATCTTCATATGGGCTGCCACCTGATATTAATTTCCGATCCATAAGATTTTTTTATTTTTTTATTTGTACAGACCTTGACTTCCCAATGCCTGATCAATAAAAAATGACGATATCAGTCATTTTTCATTCTGAGCATTTGTTCATTGGCTTTCCTGAAAATATCCTTAATGACATCACCGTTGGAGGGTCCTTCATCAAGCGTCTCCGGATCCCACTGACTGCGTTCGGTCGCAAAGAAATCACCCCCATAAATATGAAGACCTCCGGTAAACCTCTGGAGCGGATTTGTCACAGAATGAATCGAATTCTCATTCAGGGTCGCCACATCCCCTGAAAACAAACAACGGACGTCATTAGCTTCCAGGCCACTTTTGCTTCTTTTCCAGATAATATTGTCTTCCCGCCCGGTATAGATACCGATATTCGCCCACATACGATGGTTATGCGGCATAAGGTTCATTTGAGGGGTCCACGATGCGGCAAATATCGTCAGTTCCTTTGAGCGGAGAAAAACCTTTAAGCCTGCCTCTGTGGGTTCACCAATTGCTTTTAACATAGCTGAAGGGTTGGACACCCCTTTGGCCAAAACCTCTTTAACTGCCTCCTGGGCATTTGTTTCTTTGTTGGCTGCAACACAATCTTCAACAAATTTCTGTATTTCAATCAGGTCTTTTTCTTCCACAGGAATAATTCGTTCCCCGTGATCCAAAGCTTCCATGGGTACTTCTGTCATTTCCGCTCTCATAAAGGAAGGAAGAGCGGCAAAGCTCAATCCGAACCCCAGGGTTTTGATCATTCTCCTTCTTGACAATTCTGACATGTTATTTTCTAATGCAGCCATTGTTTCTTATGTTAGTTTAACAACCTTGTGTTTTGTGTTTTCTATTTTATCATAATATTCATTGCAAAAGCGCTCATTAAAGGAAACTGTTTTCAATGATTCTTCAATTTGGTCCAAATAATGCAAGATGGAAAGATCCTCCTTTAGCAACTTAAAAATGGCATTTTCACAGCTGATCCAAATCTGTTCCAATTCAGGAAGTAGATCATAGGATTTTCGGGTCAGTTTGATGTTGTACTTTCTTTTATCGACAGAATCCCTCTCGGATATAATGTAACCTTTAGCGGCCATTTTTTTGAGCATAACAACCATTGACGGATGTGAGTACCCCAAATGTTCTGCTATTTCCACCATGGTGAGCATGTCTTTTTCCTTCAATAATTTGAATACCAAATGCCAGCTGGGCTCTACATCCAGATCTATTTTCTTAAAGAATTTTCTTGTGTCATGAACCATCCTGTCACTTAGCCGTTTTAAGCGATTATCCAAAGCCCTGTAACCAAGTTCTTTGATGAAGTCTCTTTCCATTTTTAAAGTATAAAGCATAAAGATAATAAATTTAATTAGTCAACTACATAGTTTACTAAATATATTCCAAAAAATAACTGACTCCCTCCCTCCTGTTTACAAATGTATTGGCCTTCGATTTTTACTCAATATTGAAGAGCTGGTGCATTCCTTGGAATTGATCCCGGGGCATTGTAAGGAAGCTAAAATGCTCTTATTTATGGATAATTGTACAAATTCAAACAAGGGAAAAACTGTGTGAGCCCCCTGTAAAATGGCTCAATGGAAGTAACTTCAATTAAGTTTTTCTTCTAAAACACATCAGGGCTTCACTCATCTGCCCTGCAAAACCTGCAAAACCTGGAATAAGTGAAGCCCTGAATAGTCGTTTTTAATGTCCTATAAATTATTTCTTAAGAGATTTCATGTCAATGACGAACCGATAATGAACATCACTTTTTATCATCCGTTCATAGGCTTCATTGATATCTTGAATATTGATAACCTCAATATCTGAAGTAATATTGTGTTTTCCACAAAAATCCAATAATTCCTGAGTTTCAGCAATTCCACCAATTAATGATCCTGCCACCGATCTGCGCCCCATGATCAGAGGAACCGTTGCAAGCATTGGGTCTAAGGGGCCC
>JAHEBI010000041.1 GCA_024642325.1 Eudoraea sp.
CATTTACTACAAGAGTGCTTGGATCGTTGTCAGGGTCCCCATCGTTCAATAAAGTATCCCCCGGATCTATTTGGCCATTTAAATTTTCATCTTTGTACCAGATATAAGAGTCAAAATTGTCCCCGGCGTCAAGAATAACATCATCACCACAAAGCTGTACCGTTCTGCTATAATCGCAACTGTCAAGATCATCCAGTAAAAAGTTAGTGGCACCCGGGGTAACGAATCCGCAATTGTCAAAATCGGAGACACTGGGATCATCCGTAATCTGCGCATTATTTATAACCCCTTCATAAGTGGAAAATGCCTGGTTAGCTATTAAATCTGTACAGGCGTCTACAAAATCAAAACAATTCTCAGCTACCCTTACCCTTAGTCTTATCTCTGAAAGAGGATCACCCTCTTCAATCAAATTTGCCGGAATATTAAAGGAAATTTCATTGGCGACCGGATCATAAACATAGGTTACCCCCGGAGGCAATACCAAATCTGATTCTATTACAGTGACATTTATGGGCAAAACATCTCTTAAAACATAGTTAGTGGCATCGTCATTACCTATGTTTTGAAAACCCAGAACATAGTCTAATAACTGCCCTAGGTTTACACCTAAACCGGTAATGTCATTACCTGCAATATCCTCGACGGTTTTTTCTACGATAATGTTTGGCTCAATAATCTCAACATTAAAGGAGTTAAAGAAAGGATAATATTGATCGCCGTTTGAGGTAAACCTGAACGTGGCAGCTGTTTCGGCGTTGGGGATTACAGAATTCAACGGATTATTTAAAAGGAAAATATCCGTATCATAGCCCAAAGTATTTACACTGTTTGGATTTCGGTTATTGGTAATAGCACCATCAAGGGTTATATTACTGTTAAAGAAGTTATTCGCCGGGTTTACCGCATTACTAATAGTAGTAAATCCGGGATTGCTGGCAGCGCTTATTCGCATTCTGTCACCTGTAATTCTGTTATCTCCCTCCAAAGCTGCAGCCCCAATATTTGCTCTAACCGGACCCACGGGAATAGTGTTGAAACCAGTATAGTCTATATCAACGCTTGGGTTAGCACTTCTTACCCGGGCAAAGCCGTCAAAAGTCGTAATAAGTTTACCGGTAAGGGTTGGATTTTCGTAAACAATAATAAGTGTCCATCCTCCTGATGCTCCACCTCCCGGGGATAATGATCCTACAACAGACCTGATATTTGCCACGGTATAATCCCCTGATGGGTCTGCTAAAGGGGTTATAAGTGCCGTCACATCTGCATAGCAGGCATATGGGCTGTTCTGTGTAACAGAAGGGTCACCGCTGGTAAACCCGTCAAATAACACCTCATCTGCTGTTATATCAATATAGGCTCCACCAGGGACCATAAGTTTTACCTGGTTAAAGTCATTCTGTCTTCCGGTACCTAAAGGCTGACCCGCCTGTGCACTTGGATAAGTTGCCGACCAGTATAAGCCTGCATAGCGAATAAGATTACAGCTCGCCTGGGGAAAGTTAAAAGTTGCCGTACTTGAGCTAAAAGTGGAAGGGTCGCTATCCACGTCAATATATTGCATGTTTAACCAGTCATTGTAGGTAGACGAGTTTCCGGTAGAATTATAAGGGTCATTTGGTTCCGTATTACCAGTACCTCCGTCTCTGTTGACAATATTATTGGCTATAAAAGTAAGATCACCCTTGAGATTATTCTGATAGCGAATATCAAAAGTGTTGAACTCTTGTGAAATACCCATATAGGCAAAGAGTACCGCACAGGTAAAAAAGAATTTTTTAGCAAAGGTTGGTTTCATCTAGGTTATCAAGTTTGGTGTAACGCGCATGATCCACATTTTATCGTCATATGCGTTATTGAGTTTTGAGTAGTAAGATATGAGGGCATTGTTCCAGGATTCATGGCGCTTTAAATAAACATACCGATAGTTATTTTCGGGATTTATAAAGTAACTGGCGCTAAGCCCCTGGGAGTTTAATAGTTTTACAAATCGATTGGCATTCTTTGGGTTGGCAAATACATTGGCTATAATATAATAACCTGATCCAACCCCATTTATAAATTGACTTTTAGTCTTAGGTTCACCACCAGCAACCTTATCCCTCACGACAACATTCTTTTGTAGAACGTCGGTATCGTATTCGGATGACTTCTCACGAACTTTGGTTGCATTTTCTGCATAGGCTTCGTTGGTATAGCGGTTGTCTACATTCATAACCCATAATTCACCACTATAAGAACCATTTACTCCGGATTTGTGTGCTGCCAGAGCTTCTTTCCAGGTATCGTATCTCTTAAGGTATACATACTTTAATCCGTTGTTGGGATTGTCAATATAGTCAGCACTTATTCCCTGATCTTTTAGATTGTCTATGAACTTATTCATGTAATGCCCACCTTTGTAAACATTTGCCACTATATAATATCCATTTTCAACCCCATCCAGGTTTCTGAATTTTTGCCCTTTTACATTGTTGCGTTTTGCTTCCTGAATAAATACGTCTGCCTGTGTTTCCTTTCTGACGATTTTGCGATATTCAGTTGGTTTCGGCTTTTCAACATTTTCAACAAGCGCAGTTTTGTCATTATTAATGAAATACATTTCCCTGGCCTTTTCTTCCAGATCAGGACTGGCACCATTAGTTTCATTACGAACCATGCGCATTACCATCTCAAATCTTTTTTCAAGGTCTTTTTCACGGTTAGACTCAATAGAGTCCTGTCTGAACATGAGTTCTGCAAGGATGGCGTCATTTTCAGCCAGACGCCTTTTAAGTTCTGTAATCTCCTCACTTTCCGAAGCAAAGGATTCTTCAGTTACGTCTTGTTGCTCTTCTTCAACGTTGGCTACAGCCTCTTCATCATCTTCCAACATTACCCTGTCTTCAGTCAGGTTAGGGGTAAATGAATAAGCAAAAGATATTTCATGAGTAACACCAAAGTTGTCAAAACTGTTCGATAAGCCTTTCTCCATGGTATAGCCAAGGGAAAGCCTTTTTCCAAGGTTAAAACCAATTCCGGCTGAAGCTCCATAAAAACTGTCATATCCGGCCTGGACCCAACCTAATTTGGGTAAGTCGAAAATAAGATTACCACCTAAAACAATATTTTCCTGTCCAACTTTTCTCGCTCGCAACAACGGCATTAAACGGGAATGTTCTAATACGCCTGCGTTATTTTCCAGCTCAAACGTATACTGTAGATGTCCTGAAAAGGTTTTGTCCGTAAAGTCGGTTACAGATTGACTGGTTTTCAGGTTATAGTCAAAAAGGTTTTCTGCAAAAAGGCCGAAGTCAAATTGTTGATAGGAGATATTAAAACCCGGCTGAAAGGAAAGTAAGGAACTGTCCTGAAAACCATTCAGAAAGGGATCTAATTCTATTGGGTTTGCCCTGTTTTGATCTAAACCACTGCTATAATAGGATAAGTTGGCACCAAAAGTAAAATTGCTTTTATCGCTTAATTTTATACCATAGGCATAATTTGCTAAAATCCCATAATTACTGACAATGCCTTCCCTTTGAGTATATAAACTTAACCCCAGTCCTGATCTGTCATTAATTCTACCGCTGTAACTAAGAAAATATAGCTGATTATTATCATCAAATGATACCGATTGGTTTCTATGTAAAAGATTAATATAGGAAAGGTCTTCACGAACCGTTGAGAAAGTGGGGTTTATAAGAAACCTATTGAACTTTAACAGATTCTGCGAAGGCACATCATAAGAAATAAACGGACTATCTTCCTGTGCGTTTACTTTTGTAAGCGCCATGATGAACAATAACAGGTATATTAATTTTAGTTTCATTTTGCTGGTTAGCGTATTATGGTTATTGTGCCCTGTTTCAGGACTTCATTAGCATCTTTAATCTTATAGAAAAAGACCATATTTTGCTTTGGAAAAGCCATTGAAGATTCGGGCCAGTTATTTTGATAATTGAATTCGTTAAGCACTTCCTTACCCGAACTATTAAAAATGATTACATTGACATTTTCTTTATTCGAGTAAGAATTAGGGATGATCCATAGATCATTTATTCCGTCACCATTTACGGTGATCACATTCGGTATTTTAAAGTTATCCAGATATTCAACGGTCAAATCCCTGGTTACCTGGCAATTCCCAATAGTTGCGACAAGTGTATAGGTACCTTCTTCTGTATAGGTAACAGAAGAACCTGTACTCAATACCGCATTATTGGAATCGTACCACATGTATGAGTCTCCTCCGCTTGCGGTAACTGTCTTGGAGCTACCTTCAGGAAAAATTATAGTATCTGAAGGGTCAAGGGTTATTAATGAAGGATCGAGACCGCTTATTACTAACTCATTAGAAGGCAGAGGACAACCGTTCCGGTCTAATACCAATTGGTATGTTCCAGGTTCGGTTACTGTTAAATCAGTAGCTGTATTATTCAGATTTACACCATCTCTAAACCAGTTATAGGATTCACCTACAAGGTTGGTGGTTGTGTTTATTGTTATGGGTTCGGAAGGTCCACAACTAACAAGGCCGCTGCTGTTAATGGTTAGCACCTCATTGACCAATAACTGAACACCTAGTGAATTGGATGTGGCGTTATAGGTAGTTATACTCCCGTCAACTTCATAATTGCCGTTTTCAGTGATGTCGGTTAAACTGATACTTGCTGAAGTTTCTCCAGCAAGAGGATTACCGTCTTTTTTCCACTGATAGGTAAAGCCTGAGATTAGGGAAGCAGTTACATCTGTAACACCTCCACTGGAATCTATTGCGTTTATGGCACTAACATCAAGGACAATACTGTTATTCGCACAAGCCGTATAGGCAGAAGCGTAATCTATTGTGATCTCAAAGGAAGCAGGAGCAACTACGGTAGTTGCTTCAGAATCTATCGAAGTTGAAGAACAAGGTCCGCCACTTAAAGATACCCGTGCAAAATATGAACCGGTTTCGGTTTCACTAACAGACAAACTGCTGCTTGTGGCACCTGCTATAGGGCTCCCATCTCTGAACCATTGATATGAGGGAGAGGTGGCGTCTGTGGTAATGTTTAATGTTGCATTTTGTCCGGGTAAAACTACCACACTGGCAGGATTATTTCTGGTTACCGTAAAGTTCCCGGCATTAGTTATAGTAACCGCCGAAGATCGCTCCACGCAGGCACCAGGACCAAAAATTTCAACCTGATAATCTCCTTCAAACCCGGGTATAGAGGCATCCACTGTAAATTGGTAATTATTGGATGAAGGAATGACAGCCCCGTCTTTATACCACGCATATGTCAAACTGGGATTATTTATGTTGGCTTCAAGGTTTTCAGTTTCGCCAGAACACAAATCGGTTTTAACCGGTGGGTTTATGGCTATACCTAAACTGGCGCCTGTGGTTACATCAATAATATTGGAAAGTGTATTTCCGGATCCGGAACATGCGCCATAATCAATTTCCACATTGTACATTCCTGCTTGCGTGACTGTTATAGATTCACTATTACCGGCTAAGGGTGTTCCACTTCTGTACCAGTTGTATTGATAGGTGCCTGCATTTGCAAGATTGTAAACTTCAAGGGTAATTGAGTTGCCGTCACAGACTTCTGCTGTACCATCTCCAAAGTCTGCATTGCCTTGTTGTCTTACAGTAAGACCTGAATTTACGTCAATGTAGTACATGGGATAAGCAATAGATGCTGCTCCAATTTTAGCAGGGCTTGTGCTTCTAACCCTCAATTTATAACCTTCACCTCTCGTATCTGCAGGAAGTGAAAATTGCATATAGAAGTCAAAATTTGTATTTTTTGTGGCATCACGTGCCAGTTCAACGGGACTTGCAAAACTCCCGCTTGCGTTGGATAACTCAAGAATAAATTCATTATCGCTATTAACTAAGGGTGGACTCCAGGTAAAATTTACCCAGTAGTCATTAAAAGAACCAGAGGCGCAGGCTTTATCCCACGGAGAACTTCCGGCTGGTGGAGTCTGGTTAGGTGCTGCAACAGGGGCATTTAAGACCTGTGCACTGAGTTGCATGGATCCTAACAGAAGTATGGTCAAAAAGAAATACTTGATTTTTAAGGATAGTTTTGCTCTCATAAGTAGTGTAGTTTTGGGGGAACTACAGTTTTACCTTTTACTGGATTTTTGTTTCGGTAAACCGTACGGGCTGTTCGTTGTTTTTTTCGTTTTACATGCTATGCTTAAGCTTTAATCGAATTTACCAGTGTATTCAACAACAAATATGACATTTAATTACCTCGTTGGGAATTTAATGTTGTGGCACCAATTAAATATGTTGTGAAATCAGGTTATTGTATGGTGAGACTGTTTTATAGGTTGTTATAACCTCATTTTTCCTACATTTGTCGATTAAATTTGAATCTATGAGTGAATTACCTAAATCACTTAATTTTATAGAACACATTATTGAGGAAGACCTTGCTAAAGGGTTTCCAATTAATGCATTAAGATTTCGGTTTCCGCCGGAACCAAACGGCTATTTGCATATTGGCCACGCCAGTTCTATATGTCTTAATTTTGGTCTTGGCCTGCGCTATAATGCGCCTGTAAACCTGAGGTTCGATGATACAAACCCCATAAAGGAAGAACAGGAATACGTAGACGCCATCAAAAGAGATGTCAAATGGATGGGGTTTGAATGGGATACCGAATGTTATGCTTCTGATTACTTTCAATTTTTATATGATTGGGCACTGGACCTTGTTGGACAGGGTAAAGCCTATGTAGACAGCCAGTCTTCGGAAGAAATGGCCAGACAAAAGGGCACGCCTACTGAACCAGGGGAGAACAGTCCCTTCAGAGATCGGACGGTAACCGAAAACCTTGAACTTTTTAAAGGCATGAAAGAAGGTCTTTATGGGGAAGGATCTCATGTGCTCAGGGCAAAAATAGATATGTCATCACCCAATATGTTAATGCGTGACCCGATAATGTATCGCATCTTAAAACGTTCGCATCACAGAACAAATACCGATTGGTGTATTTATCCCATGTATGACTGGACCCATGGTGAGAGCGATTATATTGAACAAGTCAGTCACTCCCTGTGTACACTTGAATTTGCCCCTCACCGGGAATTATATGATTGGTTTCTGGACAACGTGGCTGATCCAAAAAAAATCAGACCTAAACAACGGGAATTCGCAAGGAGGAACCTTAGCCATACGGTAGTAAGCAAGCGTAAACTTCTTCAACTGGTGGAAAAAGGACTGGTAAATGGGTGGGATGATCCAAGAATGCCAACGATATCCGGTCTGCGAAGAAGGGGGTTTACACCGGAGTCTATCAGGAATTTTGCCGATACTATTGGGATTGCGAAACGGGAAAATGTAGTAGACGTTTCACTTTTAGAATTTCACATTAGAGAACACCTCAATAAAATTGCTCCCAGGGTAATGGCGGTCTTGAATCCTTTAAAATTGGTGATCACCAATTATCCTGAAGGAAAAGAAGAATGGCTTAAGGCAGAAAATAACCCCGAAGATGAGTCAGCAGGATTTCGTCAGGTCCCTTTTTCCCGGGAATTATACATAGAAAAAGAAGATTTTATGGAGGAGGCCAACAGGAAGTTTTTCAGACTAAAACTTGGTGGAGAAGTGCGCCTTAAGAATGCATATATAATAAAAGCAGAAAGTTGCACCAAGGATGAAGCTGGCAATATTACAGAAGTTCAATGTACGTATGATCCGATGAGCAGGAGTGGAAGCGGAAACGAAGAGAGTTTACGAAAAGTGAAAGGAACCTTGCATTGGGTAGCTATTAAACATGCCTTACCGGTTGAAGTCAGATTATATGACCGACTCTTTACCGATGAAACACCGGACGGTCATAAGGACAAAGATTTTCTGGACTTTATTAACCCAGATTCTTTAGAGGTTATCACTGGTTATGTTGAACCGAGCCTTAAAGAGGCAAATGTTAATGACCGGTTTCAATTTCAAAGGATTGGATATTTTAATGTTGATGAGGATTCAACGAAGGAAAAAATGGTGTTTAACAGAACGGTAACCCTGAGGGATACCTGGGCTAAAATACAGCAAAAACCCTGAAATAGAGAAGTTCTATTTAAATAAATATTACAATTGGTATTATTTATAGAATTGGATGAATTATAAGCTCGTTTAAGGGCTTCCTTTTAAAAATGTTACCAACATACCTTTCGTTATTAAAATATGCCGGCAGAGTATTCCTTTGCAGCTTTTTAGGTGCTAACAGGCAAATAACATCAAAATATTCACAATTTATGGAATAATTTAAAACTCCTGCGAGAATTCTTCAGGACAGGAGTTTAAATAGAATCTTGTATTTCCGGAAGCTTATTTTTTCGGATTTTGTTTTTTCATGGATTCGCCTATCATATTACTCGCGGTAAATGAGGCTACCATATTATTCAGCATATCACTCCCGGCCTGCGGTGAATTGGGCAGTAATATTAAATTGGTTTGCGTAGCCTCACCTATGGATTGAAGAGTATCATAATGCTGGGTTACTACAATAAGCGCGGAGGCTTCCTGTGAATTTATACCCACTTTATTTAGTACCTCTACGGATTCTTCCAAACCTCTTGCTATTTCCCTTCTTTGATCTGCAATCCCCTGGCCTTGTAAGCGCTTGCTTTCTGCCTCTGCCTTCGCCTTTTCTACAATAAGGATTCGCGCAGCATCTCCTTCAAACTGAGCAGCTATCTTTTCACGTTCTGAAGCATTAATTCTATTCATGGCCTCTTTTACCTGTGCATCCGGGTCAATATCAGTTACCAGTGTTTTTATAATATCATATCCGTAGTCGAGCATAGCATCCTGTAATTCTGATTTTACCGCAATTGCAATATCATCTTTCTTTACAAAGACATCGTCCAATTTCATTTTTGGGACCTCTGCCCTTACAACGTCAAAAACATACGAAGTAATCTGATCATGTGGATATTCTAATTTGTAGAAAGCTTCATATACTTTTTCTTTGATGACCACATATTGCACTGAAACTTTTAGTTTTACAAACACATCGTCCAGAGTTTTGGTTTCAACAATTACATCCAATTGTTGAATTTTAAGGCCTAGTTTGGCTGCAATACGGTCTACAAATGGTATTTTCAGCTGTAATCCTGAATTTCGGATGCTGTGAAATCTTCCAAAACGCTCTATAACTACTGCCGTTTGTTGTTTAACAGTGAAAAATGAGGCTAATAGAATTAATAGCCCGATAAATAAAACAGGTATTAGAAAGAAATTGCCCATAGCATATAAATTAAGTTAGTGAATACAATTTGAGAGACGTATGAGATATGTCGTAATTTTTGTTCCTTTGTTACAATTTATCCAAAGCTAATCTTATTCTTTTTACACTTTCTGCCCGCCCAACCAGCGCCATAATATCAAATAGATGAGGACCTTTTAAGTCCCCTACCATAACCAATCTTAAGGGCGCCATAACT
Organism: Eudoraea sp.; assembly: GCA_024642325.1. Classification (GTDB taxonomy): domain Bacteria; phylum Bacteroidota; class Bacteroidia; order Flavobacteriales; family Flavobacteriaceae; genus Eudoraea. The sequence goes on from JAHEBI010000041.1 coordinate 9,437, forward strand.
TGTCCAAAAGTCAACTGCTCGTCCTCAATCCATTTTTTAACTTCTTCTTCAATTACCGAAGAGGAAAAACCATCTAAAGTTTCCAATAGATTGGCAATCTTAGTTAAAAGGGAAGGCGTATTTTCTTTCCATTGTTTTTTAACCACCTTTTCGTTATAAGTACCCGGAGTTTGAAAAAAATAATTACCCAGTTCCCAGAATTCACTCACAAAAGAGGCGCGTTCCTTTATCAAAGAAATTACGCTGGCGATATAATCATTATTATTTAAAAGACTCTTGTCAAATGCCTTTTCTTTAGCTACTTTTTTCAATAGTATAGGCCGGAATGCGTTTATCAAAATGGAATCCTGTTGCTCCTGCAAATAATGATGATTGTACCATTTGGTTTTTTCAGGGTCAAATCGCGCTCCTGATTTATGTACCCGTTCCAGATTGAAGATTTCTATTAGTTCTTCCAGTTTAAAAAACTCCTGTTCAGTACCCGGGTTCCATCCCAAAAGGGCTAAAAAGTTCACAACAGCTTCAGGAAAATAGCCAGCTTCTTTGTACCCAACAGAATCGCCCCATGAAAGAGGAAATACAGGGAATCCACCTTTCTCTCCATCACGCTTGCTTAATTTGCCTTTTCCTTCCGGTTTCATAATTAAGGGAAGATGGGCAAATTCTGGTGCCTGCCACCCAAAAGCATCGTACAATTGATGATGCAAGGCTAATGAAGGCAACCATTCTTCTCCACGAATGACATGGCTTATCTCCATTAAATGATCGTCTACAATATTTGCCAGGTGATAAGTGGGCATACCATCACTTTTAAACAGAACTTTGTCGTCTAATGTGTTGGTATCAATTTGAATATTCCCCCGTATAATGTCAGTTAAATGCAATACTTCATCCTGTGGCGTATAAAATCGGATTACATAGTTCTCCTCCCGGGCCAGTCTTATTTCCAGTTCTTCCGGGGAGAGGGATAAGGAATTATCAAGCTTTAAACGATTATGCCAGTTATATATGAAAGTTTTACCCTTTTGTTCATGGTCCTTTCTGTGTGAATCAAGGCTCTCAGCAGAATCAAAAGCATAATAAGCCTTTCCGTTTTCAATGAGCTGATCTGCATATTTCCGGTAAATTAATTGGCGTTCACTTTGCCTGTAAGGGCCGTAGCCCGATTCTTTACCAGGACCTTCGTCAAAAAAAATACCGCACCAGTTAAGAGCATCAATGATATATGCTTCCGCACCCTCAACATAACGATTTTGATCCGTATCCTCTATTCGGAGGATAAAATCCCCTTTGTTTTGTTTGGCGAACAAATAATTAAAAAGGGCAGTTCTAAGCCCGCCTATATGCAAAGGGCCGGTAGGGCTGGGCGCAAAACGGACACGTACTTTTTTACTCATTCAAATAATGTTAGGCCACAAATATAGTTGTTAAAAAAGCACTATAAAATAATTTATGAACTTGCCTTTTTCATTTCATCAGGTATTCTGGGGTTCATAATATGAAACCACAGGGGAGGTATAAAAGATAATACCATTGAGGTGGGATAACCAAAGGGCATTTGTGGTGATATGTCATGATAATCCAATATCTGGTACTTCTTGGAAGATTTATAATGGTGATCACTATGTCTGGTCAGTTCATACAAAATAATGCGGCCCATTACATGGTTACTGT
>JAHEBI010000042.1 GCA_024642325.1 Eudoraea sp.
GAAAATCGGAATATCTATTTTGTATTTCAGATGCAAGGGTAAACCCATCCATTTCAGGCATCATTACATCCAATATTCCTAAATCGAATAAATTGGACTCCATTTCCTTTAAGGCCAACTTTCCATTCTGAACCCAGGTCAACTCAAAACCTTTGATCTGAAGGTATTCTGAAAGCAGATAGCCCAGGGTGGCATCATCTTCCACCAAAATTATTTTATATGCTTTTTCCATTTTTACACAGGGGAATTGCTATGGCAACCATTGTTCCCTTTCCTTTTTCACTTTCCATAAAAATTTTACCCTTATGTTCGTCCACGACTTTCTTCACGTAGCTTAATCCCAAACCATATCCCTTCACCTGATGCAGATCTCCACTGGGGATCCTATAGTATTTTTTAAAAATACGCTTTTTCTCTCTTTCGTCTATACCGGCGCCATTATCTGTAATTCTGATCCATAATTGTGCGCGTTCCAATGTGGCTTTTAAAGATATTACCGGTTTAGCCGAGTATTTCTTAGCATTGTCCAGCAAATTGTTTACCGCATTTTCTAAATGGAAGACTTCCGCATTTATCATGTATTCTCCCGATGCCAGTTCATAAGAAAAAGAAACATGTTCAATGGAAACCAAGATTTCATTTTCCCGGCATAAATTTTCTAAGTAGGGCCTGAAATCAACTTCTTTCAGTTTTATGGCCTTTTTATTGGATTCTAAACTACCAAGTTCCAAAACTTTATCAATATGCAGGCTTAGCCGTTCTACCTGCTGCCTGATAATATCCACCAGGTGTTTTTGATTATCATCCAATTTTTCTGCCAGTAATTTGGTCGCCAGACCAATAGAGAAAACAGGAGTTTTTAGTTCGTGGGTCATGTTATTTATAAAATCATTTGTTGTTGTTATCAAGTTATGCTGCCAGTAAAATGTTCTCAATACCCAAATAACGGATATTATGATTCCCAAAATAAAAAGAAAACTGGGCACGGTGAGGCCATTTAATTGAGATAAATAATAGTATTTCAAATCCCTGAAATTTAATTCCAGGATTAATCTTTTATTAACCAATTCAGGTAAATAGCCCGAAAGCTCGATAGGATAGACTGCAACCTTATCATCCTTTTTAAATACTATGGGAGATTTTAAATAGTATTCAGCATTCCTGGAATGTAATTCGTATGAGAAATCGGTATCTATCCCATGTTCTACAAGCTTGCTGGTGATAAAGTCATTCAAAAAATGACTGGAGGCATCTTTAAGGCTGTCAATAGGTACGGTAAAAAATGATGAATCCTTTTCTAAGGCACTGCCAACCAGATTGGTTAATTGGTTTTTTGTACTCAAATCATTTCTTATGGTCTCCGTAACAATTCCTATCTTTTGATTGAACTGGACTTTCGCGAGATTCAGGCCAATCCTGAGATACTGATATTGTACCACGGCCAACCCAAATATGCATATGATGAATAGTGCAATATAAATACCTTTCCGTTTCATAATTATCACTAAATAACTTAAAAATATCCAATTCTTTAGGTTCATTAAGTTTTCGTTAATCTATTTAACCTCTTATTAAACATTTTTGCCCATAAATTAAACTAGAGCAATGGTAATTGGGGATACTTTTACGATCAAGTATTATATAAAGTCTAAAGTTTAGTTAGTATCATTTTATATCGGCAGTTCATAAAAGCTAACCCAAAGTGGTTAGCTTTTATTTAGCGCAAAATATATCCAATTCTATGAAATCCATATTTAAAAAAAAGAAGCTGCTATTTATACTTTTCACTGCGATTACGGCTTATCAAACCTATGCCCAGGGATGTGTTGCAATAAGACACTTCTCTTCCTGCGTCGGGAATAGCCTGGAAAGTAACCTGCTTTACTCCGGGGATTTAATGATTGGGATGAATTACAGGTATTTTAAATCATTTCGCCATTTCAGAGGAACTGAGGAAGTGCCGGACAGGGTAACTAATAACACAGAAGTTGTTAACTTTTCCAATGCATGGGATTTTTTTCTGACCTATGGAGTGACCAACAGGTTATATGCGAGCATCAACATACCGACAGTAATCAACTCCCGTTCCTCGCTATATGAACATGGACGAGCTGAACGGAATAAGACATTCTCGAGAGGACTGGCCGACATCCGATTAGGTGTTGGGTACTGGCTATTTGATACGGCAAAGTCCCCAAATGGCAATATGGCCCTCGGACTGGGGATAAAGTTGCCAACGGGAAATTATAATGCGACGGATATATTTTACAACGTCGGCCCAAATGGAGAATCCGAAGTTCGACCGGTAGATCAGTCAATACAGCCGGGAGATGGTGGATTTGGTGTCATATTGGATTTCCAGTTTTATACAAAACTAACTTCAGACCTGTATGCCTATGGTGGGGGTTTCTATTTATTAAATCCAAAAGAAACCAACGGAATCCGCACGTTTAGGGAGACCCTTAACCCTATTTTGGAAAACGAAGCGATTATGTCGGTTCCGGATCAGTATTCTTTGCGCACTGGCCTTAGTTACACCATTTCACACAGTGTGGCATCATCACTGGGTGTAAGGTTTGATTGCGTTCCGGTAAGAGATTTAATCGGAGGAAGCGAGGGGTTCCGAAGACCGGGTAATGTGCTTTCAATAGACCCGGGTATAAGCTATATGAAAAGCAGCTTTACATTTAATTTAAACCTGCCTATTGCTGTACGGAGAGAACGTCCCCAAAGTATAACCGATAAACAAACCGAGGAACAAACTGGAATTCCAAGAAATGGAGATGCTGCATTTGCAGATTATGTACTAAATGTAGGAGTGTCCTATAGATTCCCAAATAATAAAACTAAACTTGATCCAGACCTTATAAAGACTTTTAACGAGTGATTGTCTGTACACCAATAATTAAAGATTATAGTTATGATAAGTATTGCTAAACCAATTCAAAAGAACCTGTTACCCATTTCTATCGGTATTGTCTATATATGGTTTGGATTATTAAAGTTTAGCCCTGGCCTCAGTCCGGCTGAAGATTTAGCCAAACAGACAATTCACAGTCTCTTCTTTGGCCTTATTCCCTCTGATGTTTCCATTCTGTTGTTAGCCATTTGGGAGACATTGATCGGATTATTGTTAATTGCAAATATCTTTAGGAAGTTATCAGTATTGTTGGCTCTGATCCATATTACGCTCACATTTTCCCCATTATTCCTTTTGCCTGATCAGGTGTTCAATGGTGCACCATTTATGCTTACTCTGGTAGGGCAATATATTATTAAAAATTTTATCATTATCGCTGTGCTGATTTCCATTTATAAGGAATCTAGTTAAACGGGATAACAGGCAATAAGTAATTTATCCCGGTAGCTTATTTTATATAATTGATTATAATTCACAGCAAAAAATATACCTGCCGCCTGCCCCACCTTATAGCTTGTCATTTAAGTTAAGGCTACGTTTAATTTTTTTTATCCTATTTTTCCTTTTTATGCGAGAGCATAATCCTGTAATTCATGCACTATAATACCTAGCTTATTCAAGCCCATTGAATGGTGGTCGTTAATCGATAAAACACACCTCTAATCCTATTCCAAAGTATTGCAATTCGAAGTGCTTTTGAGCCATGAGCTCATTTCGGCACAATTCAACAGGATTATCTTCAATTTGACTAAAATTCATAAAAAAAAGTAAACGAGGTACGAGCTTTGCCTTCTAATTAATCAACTAAATATAGTCTATGAATACAATACTACTCATCAAGGAAATTTATAAAGAAGGTTTTAAGAACCTGGGTAATATTATTATCAAGAAGTATTTTAAAGCCTTTGCATGGTTTAGTTTTATCATGTTCTTTATTGTGCTTTATGCATTTATTTACAGGTTATCAACCGGCTTTGCCTTTGACTAGTCTTTCCGGCTTGCCCCCGGTTTAGTCATATTGTTTTAAACCCATTTATTACAGGGTATTCTTATGTATTTAGAAAAGTCAAAGAAAATCATCTATAGAATTCGTTTTGTATATGAAGAAATTCCTTGTTCACAGTTTAAGTAAATTAGGCGGTTTTATGGCAAGATATGCTGAAGTAATCTTTGCCTGCCTCTGTTTTTTGATTTCCATGATTATTCTCTGGGTATATTCCCTTTAGAATCAACTCTTCTTTATTAGAAATATAGATTGCTTTAGGGTCCCTTAAGGAATGAATTCCGGATCTGAGCGTTTGTTTACTTTCCAAAGGATATTCTTAGCTTCCTATCAAATTATAGGAATTACCGGGTGTTGTTGGTCGCAGTGATCTGTGTTTTTAACTATATAATGTAAAACCCGGAATTTCCATTAACTACATTTTTTCTCGCTCTTCTGTTTGGAAAATGCATTTTATCAATTTATTCTGTTTTTAATCCATAATTTGAAATAACCGTTTTTAAAATACTGAATTTGGCCTCAGTTATTAACATATAAGATTTGGGATATGAAAACAGCTTTACTTATTAAAGAAATCTATTTAGAAGGTTTCAGGAATTTGGGGAATTATATTGTACAGAAGTATTTTAAGGCATTTGCCTGGTTTAGTTTTATTATGTTTTTTGTGGTTCTGTATGCCTTTATTTTCAGGGTATATACAGGATTTGCGTTTGATTAACTACTAACTCAAAATTAAGCTATTATGGATCAAAGACATAAAGGATTTACTATAATCGACTTTTTTGTGGCTGCGGGATGTCTGTTTATTTCCGTGATGATGTTTATGATAATGACAGCGGCAGGAGTCCAGTAGAGAAGTTCTAAAGTAACCACCTCGTTTATTTGGAATTACGGTGGAGTAAATAAATAACCAACCTAAATGTAATTAATCCCTGCAAGGTGTATCCTTGCAGGGATTTTTTTCTGCCTTCTACATTTTTAGATACTTGCTGGTCAAGTGCTACTGTATGAAAATTGTGCATTTTATCAGGGAATTCTGTTCCCTTGGCTAAAAGAATGGCAAAAAACCAAACTTAGAACAGATTTTGAAGTCTTATTAGTGAATTCTAAAATTAGTGTTATGAAAACGATAGAACTACTTAAGGAAATTTATTTGGAAGGATTCCGGAATTTAGGAACCCTAATTGTAAGGAGCTATTTTAAACTTTTTTCATGGTTTTGTTTTGCAATGTTCTTGCTTGCACTCTATGCTTTTATCTTCAGAGCGTCTACCGGATTTGCATTTGACTAGGCATACTGGTCTTCCCTGAGATTAGGTATCTGTGCTATTAAAGCCGATTCCCGTCCTGCGCTTCCTGCTAAGATGTAGCTACCACATCTTTGTGCAGGTGCATCTCATTAACGATGCCTGATCTTAAGAGCATAGCCAGAACTATTCCGTAAATAAAGTTGGAAATCCCCACTTCAATACCATGGCCCAGCCTTACATAGGATGGCATGAGTTCACTTGGAGGAATCAAAGGGGCAACACCGCCAAGGACTGAAAAGGTCAGGCCGATCAATATTGCCTTTTTTACGAGTGAAATGTTCAGAGTCCGGAGCATTAACAAGGCTATTCCAATAAATATAAATCCGCGTATAAATAGTTGAGTATTTATCATAATATCAATAGGAGGGATTTTACCTTCATAAAACTGAAGTAGTTTTGGATAAACGATGGTTAAAACAAATCCTGCAATGATGTAAACAAAGAGATATAAAATATCAGCTACAATGATTCTCCAGAACCAGCCTATAAGAGGCCTTTTCGAAAAAACTTCTGCTTCCGGCGCTATTTTAGATCTGAATATATAAACATAGAAAGGGGCAAATGTTACCGATATTAAAAGTCCTCTTATTATTTCCAGAGCGGTTTCCCGGCGGGAACTGATATTAAAAATATACGCTTCTATAAGAAGATTAAAATGGCCGATCAGGAAATAGATTAAAAAAACTGAGATACCTAATCGTATTCCACGCAGACTAGATGACATTATATAATATCCCAACAGAAAGGCAACAAGGAAGTTAGAAAGTATACCCCAAATCAAATTTTCAAACACAAAGGTTCCTCCAAGGAGCATGTTAAAGATCATGTAGAGCATTGTAAGCAGTAATGCCCCTAATATTGATTTTACAAATAAAGTAGTTTTCATTTTTCTATTTTTTTAATGTTGAAATCGTTTTTCTACACCATTTTAAGGTAGTTGTGTAAGAGGCTATGCCATGTTCAAAAGCCAATCTGGCATTCAAAGGCATAACATCATATTCTCTTTTATGATATTCTTGAAGAGAATTAATATATATCTTCAGTTTATTTTGAAAAGAGCTTAAAAATCCTAATTGTGCGGCTTCATTCAGTAAGTTTTCCATAAAGGCAAATCGAAGGAATAGGTCATTGAGGTTTTTGGCTATATCCCGGACTTCTATAGGTTTTAAAAGCCATGCTTTAAGAATGGATTCCCCTTCTTTAGTGCAACGAAACATGCTTTTCTTCCCGTTCTCTTTGACTGAATTAACGACGAGCCCTAGTTCTTGTAATCTATTGAGTGCAGGATAAATGACCCCCGGGCTGCTACTATAATTGCCTAAAGCAGTTGTGTCAAATGCTTTTCGGATGCCATAGCCCGTTTGTGGCTGTTGGTGTACTAAGCCGAGGATGGCATAATCCAGGGATGTAGGTTTTTTAATTGTTTTCATAATGATACGAATCGTACTATAAAAATAATACGTTTCGTATTAATTACCAAATAATATTTAAAAAAATATCAGGAAAGCTATTATGGTTGATGGCAGTAAATATGGTTTAGAGCTTCGATAAGTTTTTTATCTCCGCTACAGTGGTATGATCCGGATATTGAAGAATACTTTTTTGATGGTTAGCGACTTGCTTTTTTAAAGAAAATAATTCTTTTAAAATAATAGTTAATTAACATGGAAATAATCCAATAAATTGGAAATATTCCATAACTTAGCTATCCTTTTTAGACAGTTATGCAAAAGACCATCCTTCATCTGGATCTGGATACCTTTTTTGTATCCGTAGAGCGGCTCATTAATTCCGAACTACAAAACAAGCCATTGCTGGTAGGGGGCACCAGCGACAGGGGGGTGGTGGCTGCCTGCAGCTACGAAACCCGGGGTTTTGGTATACATTCCGGGATGCCCATGAAAATGGCACGGGAGCTTTGCCCTGAAGCTGTTGTCATTCGCGGCAATGCAGGCACTTACAGTAAACATTCAGACCTGGTTACCGAAATCATCAGGGAACAGGTACCCGTTTTTGAGAAATCGAGTATAGACGAGTTCTACGCAGACCTCTCCGGAATGGACCGCTTTTTTGGCTGCTACCACTATGCCTCCGAATTGCGGAAAAAGATCATTAAAGAAACAGGGCTCCCCATTTCTTTTGGACTGTCTGTAAACAAAGTAGTCTCTAAAGTAGCCACTAATGAGGCCAAACCCAACAACCAGCTGAAAGTGGATTTTGGCTACGAAAAACCCTTTCTGGCACCGCTCTCAATCAAAAAGATCCCTATGGTTGGCGACAAAACCTACCAGACGCTCAGAAATCTGGGTCTCAGAAAAGTAAAAACCATACAGGAAATGCCCATGGACCTTATGCAACGTGTACTGGGGGCCAACGGTACCGTAATCTGGAAGCGGGCCAACGGGGTAGACAACACCCCTGTGATCCCCTTTTGCGACCGTAAGTCCATTTCTACAGAACGCACCTTTGACCGTGATACCATAGATGTCAGTAAACTAAAGGGCATTCTTATAGCCATGACAGAGAATCTGGCCTACCAGCTCCGAAGAGGGGAAAAGCTTACCGCCTGCATTGCTGTCAAGATCAGGTATTCAGATTTTAATACCTATTCCAGACAAGTCCGTATCCCCTACACAAGTGCAGACCATATTCTTATCCCCAAAATCCTGGAGCTGTTCAGAATCTTGTATAACAGGCGCTTACTGGTGAGGCTTATAGGTATCCGCTTTAGCCATCTGGTCCCGGGTAATTATCAGATCAACCTGTTTGAAGATACTGAAGAAGTCCTGAACCTCTATGCCGCAATGGATGATATACGGGAGCGATTTGGTGACAAAAGTGTGCTAAGAGCCTCCGGCCTGGGGGCCAAAACTATTGGCAGAATGCATAACCCCTTTAACGGGCAACCGCCTATAGTGCTGGCGCATAGAAAGCAGTGAAATGACAAATTACAAATACTTAAAATTACCGACATGAATAAAGTATATGATCTGGAACAAAGGGCCTACTTGTTTGCTAAAAACTGCCGCTTTTTTGTTAAGGCGTTGCCCAAAAGCTTGAGCAATATTGAGGATGGCAGACAGCTGATAAGATCTTCGGGGTCTATAGGCGCAAATTACATTGAAGCTAATGAAAATTAGGGGGTAAAGATCTTTTAATGAGACTCAAAATAGCCAGGAAAGAAGCTAAGGAATCAGAGTATTGGCTTAGACTTTTAAAAGCGTTAAATGCTAATCATAAGGAGATAACAGAAGAATTAATATGTGAAGCCTTTGAACTAAAAAAGATATTGTCATCAATTATTAATAAAACTTCCATAAAAAAGATGCCTTATAATTTGACATTTGAATTTTGGGATTTACAAACTCTTTTTTTGGAATTTGAACTTTGAACTTTGGAATTTATAGAGCATGTATTTAAATTGCCACAGCTACTACAGCCTCCGATACGGCACTTTTTCCGAAGTAGCCCTCTTGGAACTGGCTCGGGAAAACCACGTAACTCAATTGGTGCTTACAGATATCAACAATACTTCAGCAGGCCTGAATTTTGTCCGTAAGGCTCCGGAATATAACATAAAACCCATTTTGGGAATCGATTTCAGAAACGGGGTTGACCAGTGCTTTGTAGCTATTGCCAAAAACAACGAGGGCTATCAGGAATTAAATGCCTTTCTCTCTGCTCACCTCCACGAGCAAAAAAAAATCTCTCAAAGAGCTCCGAAATTTAAACATGTTTTTATAATCTACCCCTTTGAAAAAGTTCTGCTCAATGACCAGAAAGACTTCCGGGAAGAGGAGTTTATAGGAATTTCCATAGCTGATCTCAGGCGGCTCCCCTTCTCTAGCTTAGTAGAAAAAAAAGACAAACTGGTAGTGTTACAACCCGTTACTTTCAGGAATAAGCGCGACTTTAATGCGCACCGTTTGTTGCGTGCCATAGACAACAATGTACTGCTAAGCAAGCTCTCTAAAGAAGAAGAGGCCAATGAAGGGGAAAAAATGTTTCCTATTCAGAACCTGGCCGCGGCCTTTGCAGAATTCCCTTTTATTCTAGAAAACACAGAATGGCTTATGGGCTGCTGTAGCATCCATTTTGATTTTTCCAAAAACCGAATCCCCCAAAACCTGCAAACCTATCTGGGCAGCAAAGAAGAAGATGAAAAACTTTTGGAGCAATTGTGTGAGAAAGGCATCCCTTACCGCTACCCCGTGGTGAACAAGCCTATCCGTGAGCGACTTGAAAAGGAGTTGGGACTTATTAAAGAGAAGAACTTTGTCTCCTATTTTTTAATTAACTGGGATATTGTTTCCAAGGCCCGCGAAAAGGGATTTTTCTATGTGGGACGGGGTAGTGGGGCCAACAGTATTGTGGCCTATTTGCTTCGCATTACCGACGTGGACCCTATAGAACTCGACCTGTATTTTGAGCGCTTTATTAACCTCTACCGTGCCAATCCTCCCGATTTTGATATCGATTTTTCCTGGAGAGACCGGGAAGAGATCACCCAGTATATTTTTGACCGTTTTGCGCATGTTACCCTTTTAGGCACTTATGTAACCTTTAAGCAAAAGGGTATTGTCCGTGAGTTGGGAAAAGTCTTTGGCTTGCCAAAAGCAGAGATTGATGTCTTAAGTGAAGGGCACTATCAGCTTTCCCAATTAGATGAAGTATCGCTGCTGGTATTAAAATACGGCCAGTTAATCAAAGGCTTTCCCAATTACCTGAGTATCCATGCCGGGGGCATTTTAATTACACAAAGGCCTATTCACTATTTTTCGGCTACGCATTTGCCGCCAAAGGGCTTTGCCACGGCCATGTTTGATATGGTGATTGCCGAAGATGTAGGCCTCTATAAATTTGATATTTTGGGTCAGCGTGGTCTGGCAAAGATCAAAGAGACCCTGCAGATCCTACAGCATAATAACCCAGGAGAATTTCAAAAAATTGACATCCATAACATTAAAAGTTTTAAAGAGGATCCCCGTATTAACCAACTTATAAAAACCGCCCAGTGTATGGGATGTTTTTACGTAGAATCGCCTGCCATGCGCATGCTGTTAAAAAAGCTGGAGGTAGATAATTACCTTGGTTTGGTAGCGGCAAGTTCCATTATCCGCCCCGGGGTAGCCAAGAGCGGGATGATGCGCGAATACATTTTGCGGCATCGCGAGAAAGGCAGGGCAGAGGAAAAGGGCCACCCGGTAATGCTAAACATTATGCCCGAGACCTATGGTATTATGGTCTACCAGGAAGACGTCATAAAAGTGGCCCACTATTTTGCCGGGCTTACCCTGGGGGAAGCCGATGTGCTGCGAAGGGGCATGAGCGGAAAATTCCGTTCCCGGGAGGAGTTCCAGAAGGTACAGGACAAGTTCATGGATAACTGCCGAAAAAAGGGTTATGAAGAAAGCCTGATTTCCGAGATCTGGCACCAGGTAGCCAGTTTTGCCGGTTATGCTTTTGCCAAGGGACACTCTGCTTCCTATGCCGTGGAAAGTTACCAGACCTTGTTTTTAAGGGCTTATTACCCCCTTGAGTATCTGGTAGCGGTGCTGAACAACGGGGGCGGTTTTTACCGTTCCGAGTTTTATGTACATGAGGCCCGCATGATGGGGGCTACTATACATGCGCCTTGCATTAACATGAGTTTTGCGGTAAACTGTATTTATGGTACAGACATCTATCTGGGCTATATGTATTTAAAAGAGCTGGAGAGCCGGGTAATGGAACGTATTCTTAAGGAACGCCAGATACAAGGGGTTTTTACCTCGCTGGAAAATTTTTTAGACCGTGTACCTATTTCCATAGAGCAGCTGAGTATCCTTATTCGTATAAACGCGTTTCGGTTTACAAAAATTAATAA
>JAHEBI010000043.1 GCA_024642325.1 Eudoraea sp.
GGGACAGAAGAGGATGATAATGGCGAAGACACTCCTGCAAGGCATGTGCCGCCAACTTTTGGTGATTTTCACCTTATTTGGAGGAATCAAAGGCTGAAAGCAGATCTATTCCTGAATTACAATGGAGAAATATCCTATAATGACCTTACCATTTCAGAAATAAATAAAAGTTATATCTATGCCAGTGATTCGAATGGAAATCCTTATTCACCTTCCTGGTATACCTTGAATTTAAGGTCTCAGTTTCAGATCACAAATCCTTTAAAAATAACCTTTGCGATTGAAAATATTACCAATCAAAGATATCGTCCCTATTCATCAGGAATTGCAGCAGCAGGAATTAATTTTATTCTGGGACTGAGTTTTCGCTTTTGATCTTCAAAAATCAAAGTATTTAATATTTTACTTCTTTATACTCCTGTCTTCACATCACAAACATTCTGTACCTATTACTTTTAAAGGCTCTTCGTATACTCAAAATAGTAGCTGCAATTACTATGTGACGACATTTTCAGGAAAGACCTATAATTTCATTCTAATTCCTTAATTTTGCAGCCTTAAATTATATCAAAGGAAACCGTTTGTATGAAGTTTGCGGAATATAAGGGATTAGATTTATCTGAAGTTGGAGCGGAAATGCTTCAATTCTGGAAAGCCCGGAATATTTTTGAAAAAAGCATTACCACCAGAGAAGGGCAGGAAACGTATGTATTCTATGAAGGCCCGCCTTCTGCAAATGGCATGCCTGGTATTCATCACGTAATGGCCAGGACCATAAAGGATATATTTCCCAGATATAAAACCATGAAAGGTTTTCAGGTGAAGAGAAAAGCAGGCTGGGATACACATGGTCTTCCAATTGAATTGGGAGTTGAAAAAGAACTGGGAATAACTAAAGAAGATATTGGGATAAAGATATCCGTAGAAGAATACAATGAGGCTTGTAAAAAAGCAGTAATGAGATATACTGATGCCTGGAATGACCTCACGGAAAAGATGGGGTATTGGGTAGATATGGATGATCCGTATATTACATACAAGCCCAAATACATGGAAACTGTTTGGTGGCTTTTAAAACAGATATACGACAAGGGGCTTATCTATAAAGGATATACCATACAGCCCTATTCTCCAAAAGCCGGTACGGGATTAAGCTCTCACGAATTAAACATGCCGGGCACGTATCAGGATATAACTGACACAACGGTAACCGCCCAGTTTAAAACCATAAAAAATTCGCTACCCCCCTTTTTGAAACAGCTTAAGGACGAGTTGTATTTCCTGGCATGGACAACGACACCCTGGACGCTGCCATCCAATACCGCGCTGACAGTTGGACCAAAAATTGAATATGTTTGGGTAAAATCATTCAATCAATATACTTTTCAACCTATTACTGTCTTGTTGGCTAAAAACCTTGTAGGTCAACAGTTTTCAGCTAAATTTTTTGAGGTTGAAAATGAAGTCGAGTTACTGTCTTTTTCTAAGGAAGATAAGAAAATACCTTATTTGATAAAGGGAACATGTATTGGTGAAGAATTAGTAGGAATACGATATGAGCAGTTAATTGATTATACAAAACCATATGAACATCCTGAAAACGCATTCCGCGTAATTTCTGGCGATTTTGTTACTACAGAAGATGGTACAGGGATAGTGCATACTGCGCCTACATTTGGGGCAGATGATATGCAGGTAGCCCAAAAAGCGGAACCCCCGGTACCTCCAATGCTGGTGCTCGATGAAAATGGAAATGCAGTTCCCCTTGTGGATTTGCAGGGCAGGTTTCGAAAGGAAATGGGAGATCTGGCAGGCAAGTTTGTTAAAAATGAATACTATGAAGATGGAGAAGCTCCGGAGCGCTCGGTTGACGTCGAAATTGCCATTCGCTTAAAAGAAGAAAACAAGGCATTTAAGGTGGAAAAATATGTGCACAGTTATCCCAATTGCTGGCGTACAGATAAGCCAATTTTATATTACCCGCTGGATTCGTGGTTTATAAAAATCACAGATGTCAGGGAAAGAATGTATGAACTCAACCAAACCATAAACTGGAAACCTAAAGCCACCGGGGAGGGAAGGTTTGGAAATTGGCTTGCGAGCGCAAATGATTGGAATCTTTCAAGATCCAGATTTTGGGGGATACCATTACCAATCTGGAGAACCGAAGATGGCCGGGAAGAAATCATCATAGGATCTGTAGAACAATTGAAAAAGGAAATGGCCAGCTCTGTGGAAGCAGGTATTATGAAATCAGAAATATTCCTGGATTTTGAAGCAGGAAATATGAGCGAGGAGAACTATGACAAGATAGATCTCCACAAAAATATTGTCGATCAGATTGTCCTTGTTTCAGATTCCGGAAAACCAATGAAACGAGAAAATGATCTCATTGATGTTTGGTTTGACAGCGGGTCCATGCCTTATGCTCAATGGCACTATCCCTTTGAGAATAGGGAACTTATTGATAATAGGGAAGCTTTTCCGGCAGATTTTATTGCAGAAGGTGTTGACCAGACAAGAGGTTGGTTTTATACTCTGCACGCCATTGCAACAATGGTTTTTGATTCTGTTGCCTATAAAAATGTAGTCTCTAATGGTTTGGTACTCGACATAGAGGGCAAAAAAATGTCAAAGCGTCTGGGGAATGCGGCAGACCCATGGCAGACCATTCAGGAATACGGCCCGGATGCGACACGTTGGTATCTTATTTCCAATGCTAATCCATGGGATAACCTTAAGTTCGATCCAGAGGGTATTGCAGAGGTAAAAAGAAAATTTTTCGGAACCTTGTATAATACTTATTCCTTCTTTTCTCTTTATGCCAATATTGATGATTTTAATTACTCTGAAGAAGAAATAGCACTGGAGAACCGCCCTGAGATTGATCAATGGATTTTATCTGAGTTACATACGCTTATAAAAAAGGTGGATGAGGCATATGATAATTATGAACCAACAAAAGCTGCAAGGGCTATTGCAGATTATGTGCAGGAAAACCTAAGTAATTGGTATGTTCGTTTAAGCAGGAGAAGGTTCTGGAAAGGGGATTACCAGGAAGACAAAATATCTGCTTATCAGACCCTTTATACATGTCTTGTTACTATTGCTAAACTCTCTGCTCCAATTGCACCATTCTTTATGGACAGATTGTTTTTAGATTTAACCAGAACTACAAAGAAAGATAGTTTTGATAGTGTTCATCTATCTAATTTTCCCGAGTATAATTCTTATTTTGTAAATAAGGAACTGGAAAGTAAAATGCAAAAAGCGCAAACCATTTCTTCTCTTGTTTTATCTATTCGACAAAAAGAGAAGATTAAGGTGCGTCAACCTTTGCAAAAAATTATGATCCCTGTTTTGGATGATAAACAACGTGCGGAAATTGAAGCGGTTGCAGATTTGATAAAAACAGAGGTTAATGTAAAAGAAATTAAACTCCTGGATGATGCCTCAGGGATACTCGTAAAACGTATTAAACCAAATTTCAAACTGCTTGGCCCCAGGTTTGGTAAAGACATGAAATTGATAGGTAATGCAGTTAATAAACTGGATCAAAAAGATATTCAAAAAATTGAACGTGAAGGTAAAATTTCACTTGAATTAGAAAATAAAAGTATTATATTACAGTTACAGGATGTAGAGATATCTTCTCAGGATATAGAAGGCTGGTTAGTCGCCAGCTCCGGTCCGTTGACAGTAGCATTGGATATTACTATTGATGAGGAACTGAAACAAGAGGGGATAGCGCGCGAACTGGTAAATAGAATTCAAAACCTGAGAAAAGATTCAGGTTATGAGGTAACAGATAAAATAGATATTAGAATATTAAAAGACGGTTTAGTAGAAAGAGCAGTTAAGAGTAATATAAGTTATATAAAAAACGAAACCTTAACCTCTGAACTTAATTTTGAAGAGCAAATGGAAGATGGTGTACACATTTCCTTTGATGACGTAAATACAAAATTGTCTATCCAAAAACACTAAAATAATGGGACAAGATTTAAAAGTAAGATATACCGATAAAGAATTGGAAGAATTCAAGGTACTTATAGAAGAAAAAATAGTTAAGGCAAAAAGCCACCTCGAATTGCTCAGGAGTTCCTATATGAATGATGGGAATAATGGTACGGATGATACCTCACCAACTTTCAAGGCCTTCGAAGAGGGTTCTGAGACCATGAGTAAAGAAGCCAACACTCAATTGGCTATTCGCCAGGAAAAATTTATCCGCGATCTTAAAAATGCATTGCTGAGAATAGAGAATAAAACCTATGGTATTTGCCGGGTAACCGGGAAGCTTATAAATAAAGAGCGCCTTAAGTTGGTGCCTCACGCTACACTCAGCATTGAGGCTAAAAACATGCAAAAATAGAGGTAACACATTTACTTCATGTGTTTTTCCAATATTTGGGGCATTTAAAGATTTGCCTTTTTTGTATAATGTTTTTTTGTAGGACTTTGCTTAGGTAATAAGCCTCTTTTTTTGCTGTAGTTAAGGCTTATGTTCAATTAGAGTACAAATTTATTTTTAGCAGGTATAAAGCCGTTATCTGCTAGATATCTGCTACAATTAGATTATTTTAAATGAATATCCTGACCTTTTGTTGGTAGAATAATGCCTATTTTTGCCGAATCTATTTTGAAAAAAATGAATAATAAGAGGTCTCTGCTGATTATAGTGATTGTTTTATGTATAGATCAGTTAAGTAAAATATATATCAAAACACATTTTGAACTGGGAGATTCAACGGAAGTTTTTTCCTGGTTCAGAATTCTTTTTATTGAAAATGAAGGGGCTGCGTGGGGTACTAAACTAAGTGATCTCCTTCCGTTGTCAGATAAAATTGGTAAACTGATTCTCACAGTTTTTCGCCTTTTTGCAATTATAGGAATTGGGTATTGGCTTTTTGATATTATAAAGAAGAAGGCAACCCCAACTCTTATTACAGCGGTTTCTCTGATCTTCGCCGGAGCACTTGGAAATATTATTGATTCCGTATTCTACGGGATAATTTTCAACGACAGCTATAATCAGGTAGCCATATTGTTTGCTGAAGAACCCTATGGCAGTTTATTTTATGGTAAAGTGGTTGATATGCTTTATTTCCCACTAATTGATACGAATTGGCCGGAATGGGTTCCTTGGGTCGGGGGGGATAATTTTCGATTTTTTGAACCAGTCTTTAATGTCGCAGATACGGCGATTAGTACCGGGGTGGGAATATTAATCGTATTCAATAAAAAGGCGTTTGGAAAGAAGGAATCTTAAAAATTATAGACTTTCTCCGGTGTAATGCAGTAATCCATTGGAATGTCATGTTCCTGCACATCACTTATTTTATCCACGGGATTAAATAAAGACAGACCAATTTTTACCACATCTTTGCGGCACTCATTTAAAAACTTGTCGTAAAAGCCTTTGCCATAACCCACCCTGTAGCCTTTTTTGTCAAATGCCAAAAGGGGAATAAATACAACATCGATTTTATTTGGAGAAACTTCCAATCCATCCAAAGGCTCAGGAATATTCCATTTGTTTTTTCTTAATACGGTATTATCAGTAAGTAGGTAATGAACCATATTAGTGTTACCAACAACCTTGGGAAGGATAATATTTTTATCTTTTCCCTGTAGAATGGATAGAATAAAACTGGTATCAATTTCATTCTTTTCCTCAATTGGCAGAAAGAGATGGAAATAATCAAAAGTCCAGACTGGTAATTCCAATAACCTGTTCGCAATTTCTAAACTGTAATTTGAAATTGCCTCTGGAGATATTTCATTTCTAAATTGAAGGTAGTTTAACCGCAGCTCTTTTTTCAGCATAATAATCGATTAAACCTGTAGTTAGTTTGGGGAACTATTTAATTAAAATTAATCCTTTGCTGCAACAGCAAAATATATTTTAAAAAATAGCATCAAAATAAGGTACATACCTAAAGTGATGACATAATTTTCCATGCAGTTAATAAATTTTATAGTTTAAATTAAACAAAAAAATATGTCATATCCTACAAAGAGCATGATTTAATCGATGAACTGCATGTTTTTTACAATTCCCTTAACATTTGTTTTACCCCTAATTGATGAACGGAAGGCAATTTTATTATTTTAAAAACTTGATTATCAATTGGTTGATTTAAACAAAGTATGTTAAGGGGTTCCTATTTCCAATTATTGGAAATGGGAAGGATTAATAAATTATTATTTTTTTTAAAATTTTGAACGATGTGTTTTAAGCTTCAATATAAGGGTAAGACCATTCAAAATAATTCTGTTGTAACTTACCTTTGTAATTAAGAGGATCATTTCATTTACAAATTTATGCCCGAAATACCACTGGAGATTAAGTTGAGTACACTACCTGACAGCCCGGGTGTTTATCAATTCTATGATGTAGATGGAAAAATATTGTATGTGGGTAAGGCAAAGAATCTCAAAAAAAGGGTTTCTTCATATTTCAACAAGAAACATGAGTATGGAAAAACCCTTGTAATGGTTAAGAAAATTGATTCCTTAAAACATATAGTTGTAAAAACCGAATCTGATGCATTATTGCTGGAGAATAACCTAATAAAAAAATACCAGCCCAGGTATAACGTATTACTTAAGGATGATAAATCTTATCCATGGATTTGTATTAAGAACGAACGCTACCCAAGGATATTCCCCACCCGCAAAATGATCAAGGACGGCTCCGAATATTATGGTCCTTATACCAGCATGAAAACCGTAAAAATCTTACTTGAACTTATAAAAAGTGTATACCCCTTGCGGACTTGCAATTACGATTTGTCTCCCGAAAAAATCAATGCCGGAAAGTACAAATTGTGTCTGGAATACCATCTGGGAAATTGTAAGGGACCATGCGAAGGACTTCAAAATCCGGAAGAATACCATAAACATATAGATGATATAAGACAGTTAATAAAAGGTGATTTTAAATCCCCCCTTCATTATTTTAAAACCCAGATGAAAACCCTTGCCAGGGAGATGCAATTTGAAGAAGCCCAGCGCGTGAAAGATAAAATTGAAGTCCTGGAAAACTATCAGGTTAAATCTACCATTGTAAATCCAAAAATAAATAACGTTGATGTTTTTAGTATTATATCAGACGATGCATTTGCCTATGTAAATTTCCTTCAATTGTCACACGGATCTATAGTGAGGTCACACACAATGGAAATCAAAAAGAAATTAGAAGAACCCGATAAAGAGCTTTTGCAATTGGCGATTATTGAAATTCGACAGCGTTTTAATTCCCAGTCTGCTGAACTTCTGCTTCCTTTTCACTGTGTTGTAAGTGATGAGTTAAAAATTACCGTTCCAAAGTTAGGGGATAAAAAAAAGTTGCTGGAATTGTCTGAAAGAAATTCGAAGTTCTACAGGCAGGAAAGGTTTAATCAAGTAAAGATTACAGATCCGGACAGACATACTAACCGGATTATGGCCCAGATGAAAACAGACCTGCGCCTGGCTGAAGAACCAAGGCATATAGAATGTTTTGACAATTCAAATATCCAGGGGAGTAATCCCGTTGCAGCATGTGTGGTTTTTAGAAATGGAAAATCGTCTAAAAAGGAATACAGGCATTTCAATATTAAAACTGTGGACGGCCCGGATGATTTCAAATCTATGGAGGAGGTAGTATACAGACGCTATAAAAGATTGTTGGAGGAGGATTCAGGACTTCCTCAGCTAATAGTGATTGACGGGGGAAAAGGCCAACTGTCTTCAGCGGTAAAGAGTCTTGATATACTTGGTCTTAGGGGTAAAATAGCCATTATTGGGATTGCCAAAAGGCTGGAAGAAATTTATTTTCCCAATGACCCCATACCCCTATATCTGGACAAAAAATCTGAATCACTGAAGATAATACAACAATTAAGAAATGAAGCACATAGATTCGGGGTTACTTTTCACAGAAATAAAAGAAGTAAGGCAGCCATTGATTCCGAATTAGAACGAATAAAAGGAGTGGGTAAAAAAACAGCAGAAGAATTACTAAAAACCTTTAAATCTGTCAACAGAATTAAGAAAGCTTCTATGGAGGATCTTTCCAAAACTGTAGGAAGGGTTTTGGCAAAGAAAATTTATGAAAATTTCCATTAATCCTTTATCTTAACATAATGCAGAAATTGGCTTTGATTCTTATATTTATTTTGAGTGTTGTGGTTGGCAGGGCTCAACTAAATGAGCCAGACCAGACGGTAAAAGTAGGGTTGGTCCTTAGCGGTGGTGGCGCCAAAGGGATGGCTCATATAGGAGCCTTAAAGGTTATCGAAGAAGCCGGCATTACTATAGATTATATTGGGGGAACGAGTATGGGAGCCATTGTTGGTGCATTATATGCTTCTGGATATTCTGCGCATGAACTGGATTCCATTTTTAAACAAACCGATTTTAATGACCTTATCCAGGACAATCTGCCAAGGGGGGCAAAGACTTTTTATGAGAAGGAAGATTCTGAAAGATATGCCCTTACACTTCCTTTTAATAAATTTAAAATATCCTTCCCAAGCGCTATCTCGGGAGGTCAAAGAATTTACAATGAACTTGTGAGACTGCTTTACCATGTAAAGGATATAAACGATTTTAATAATTTACCGATACCATTTTTTTGCATTGCCACTAATATTGAGAACGGAAGTGAAGTTGTACTTAATAAAGGATATCTCCCCGAAGCAGTTATGGCAAGCGGTACCTTTCCCTCACTATTTGAACCGGCAGAAATAGAAGGTCAATTATTAATTGATGGCGGAGTATTAAATAATTATCCCATCCGCGAAGTAAAACAACTTGGAGCCGATATTATTATAGGAGTTGATGTACAACATGGCCTTAGAGACCGTGAATCATTGCATTCAGCCACGGATATATTACTTCAGATTAATAATTTTCGAACTCTTGAAAATATGAACTCAAAAGTCAAAGAAACAGATATTTATATCAGGCCCGATATGGATGACTTTTCAGTTATTGATTTTGATTTGGTAGAGTCAATTATAGAGCATGGCCGGACAGCTGCCCTGGAACATCTTGATGCATTAAAGGCATTATCAGCGAAGCAGAAACACTTATTTGAAAAAACGAGATATATAGCACCTAACGATTCTATTATTATTGATCGATTAATTCTGGAAGGGAACATTAATTATTCCAGAACCTATGTGAAAGGAAAATTGCGGATAAATGTACCGGACAAAACCACCTTTAAAGACCTGCAGCAGGGAGTTAATAATTTGGCGGCTACAGGGAATTTTACGGCAATTCGATATGAACTGGTTTCAAATGGTTCAGGCGAAGATTTGATACTTAAATTAAGAGAAAACCCCAATAAGAATTATTTGAGACTCGCTGCACATTATGATGATTTATACAAAACCGCTGCTCTGATCAACCTTACAAAAAAGAATTTGTTGATGAAAGATGATGTTGTTTCGATTGATTTTGCGCTTGGAGATAATTTAAGATATAATTTTCAATATTACCTGGACAAGGGTTCCTACTGGAGTTTTGGCATAAATTCACGACTCAATGATTTTGATGATGATATTGATTTGGATGTCATCGGTTCCAATTTTAACGTATCCAAGGTTGCTAGCCTAAATGAGGTAAACCTGGATGTTTCGGATTTTACCAATCAATTATATCTTCAGACAGTTTTTAGGGAGGAATTTGCATTCATAGTGGGAATTGAACACAAATTGTTAAAATACAGCACCCGAACCTTTGTTAATGATAGTATTGCCGGTCCGGTAGTTCCTTCCAATGAACGTATATATTTTGAAAACAGCAACTATTATAGTACTTATGGCAAATTAATATTAGATACGTATAATGATAAATACTTCCCATCCAAAGGGTTGTATTTTAATGGCGATTTTCATTTGTATTTACTTTCATCAGACTATAATAATAATTTCAAAGAGTTTTCTATTGCCAAGGCAAAAATGGGGGCAGCTTTCCCAATAATCGGAAAACTTTCTGTTAACCTTGCTACTGAAGGAGGTTTTAAATTGGGGAATTCTGATGTAAAAGCCATGGATTTTGTTTTAGGCGGTTACGGAAATGATCTCATAAATAACTTTGTTCCTTTTGTCGGTTATGATTTTCTGAGTTTGCCGGGAAATAGTTATGTCAAGGCTTATGGTCGGTTGGATTTGCAATTTGTAAAAAAACATCACCTCATGTTTACTGCTAATATTGCTAATGTTGAAGATGACATTTTCAGAACCGGGGAATGGTTTACACTTCCGGATTTTTCCGGATATGCCATGTCTTATGGATGGGAATCATTTATAGGCCCTATACAGGTAATGTATTCCTGGTCTCCTGAATTAAATGAGGGCAACATTTTTTTCAGTTTAGGTTATTGGTTTTAGAAGTTTAATGAATATTCAATTGAAGGAAAATCGAAATGTTAAGAATTAAGATTGACAGTTTTTTCCGATATTTGTAAGGTTTGATAAATACAATGCCAGAAACCAGAATTGATATTTCTGCCCATCTCAGGGCTATGTGGTAAATACACCATGTCCAAGCGTGGGATTAACCTGCGTTAAAGCACTTTTAGTTATTAATCAATTCAAAAAAATACGATGGAAATATTAGATAAATCGTCATTAAAGTTGCCTAAAGAAAACCCTGAGGCAGAAGATTTTTTACCATTATTGGGCACAGATCACGTAGAACTTTATGTAGGTAATGCCAAACAGGCGGCTTACTATTATATGTCTGCCTGGGGCTTTCAGCCCCTGGCATATGCAGGCCTGGAAACCGGACTAAAGGACAGAGTGTCCTATGTCGTAGAACAAGATAAAATTAGACTTGTACTAACCTCATCTCTTGTGCCTGGAGGAGAAATTAACAAACATGTGGAATCTCATGGTGATGGGGTGAAAGTCATAGCCTTATGGGTGGATGATGCTACCCAAAGTCATAAGGAAACT
The DNA here is from genome assembly GCA_024642325.1 of Eudoraea sp. Lineage (GTDB taxonomy): Bacteria > Bacteroidota > Bacteroidia > Flavobacteriales > Flavobacteriaceae > Eudoraea. The sequence goes on from JAHEBI010000043.1 coordinate 10,956, forward strand.
ACTAATAG
>JAHEBI010000407.1 GCA_024642325.1 Eudoraea sp.
TTCAGGCAGGTTTAAATATTTGTGATATATCGTATTGTTTTTCAGTTGTTTGGCTATTCTGATAAACCTTGGAGTATACCTGTATTCAAATTGTTTAAGTGTAAGTGTCTTTTCACCTGTACTCTTATCAGTCGCTCCCTTTTTCCAATAGATTTGTTCATATAGTTCTTCGATGTCGTTCTTTTCCGAAAAATCTGTCCTTTTGGAATAATCCACCAAATGCTCTAAAGGAGTGGCATAAATCTCTATGGTCCTGTATTGAGCAGACTGAAATCCACTTGCGGGTAATAATGCCATTCGATATTGAAGGAATTGCTCACGTTCCATACCTCGAATCATAATGCTAAACGAGGAAATTAATGCTTTGTAATAACTATTAATGCGATTTAACTTTTCAATAAAGAAATCCACATTTTGAGATTTGTCATCCACTATTTGTTTTTCTTCGTGCAGTATCAGCTTAAAATAAAGTTCTGTGATTTGATGGTACATTATAAATATTTCCTCATCAGGGAAATGTGTTCTGGGCACTTGTAAACTTAAAAGGGTATCCAGATGAATATAATCCCAATAGGTAAGATAACGTTGATATAATAGTCCGTCTAAGTACGAGCTTAAATCCTGCCCGGAATCCTTATATTTTTCTTCAAGCTTTGATATTTGGGATTCTAAGCGCTCCTTATTTTTCATATTTATTTAGTCCATTATTATTTTGAACTGGTGCTTTAAACCATTGTATCCATCCAGATCCGCAGATATTGCCCCTACTGTAAGCTCTGCCTTGATTCTTATTGGTATTTTATTCGAGTCATTTGACACCCATAGTGCTAAACTCTCCTGTTCTTTAAATACACGGCCAGATTGCACCAATGGTTGAAATTTAAGGCATTCTACTTTCCCGAATTTTGTTTTAAGAATTTCCTTGCCCAGATACTTTAGTTTAAACCTATATATGCCATCGTCGTCATAAAGAACTTTAAGTTCCAATGCCTCTCCAAGGACAAGATCTTCAAATTCATAGTTATTTCTTAAATAATAAAATGCCGAAATAAGATCCTGCACACTATCCTGTAGGGTAAAATTAAGTTTTTTATTGTTCTTTTTATCATTTAGAACCGCAACCTCTTTTTTGTGGTCAAAGTTAATTTCCACATCCTTTGTGTAACCTCCTTCATAAAGCTTTCTGACAAATCTGTACGGCTTTCCGTCTTCTTTGTCAAAATAACTTTCGTACGTATCATCCACTTTAAAAAATATGCTTGCAAAACCTGTTGTTTTTCCCTTCCCCACTACATGATAGACAGGTATGCTGTCAACCATATTGTTCTTAACGTGCAAAGTGGCATAACTTGCATTTAAAAAGCCATAATGCACCCTGAACTTAAGCCATTCTCCAGGTTCAAAGGCGGAAGTCCTGGGGGTTTCTTTAATTGATTCAGCTTTATTATTGTTTTTGTAGGACTCATTCACTGCATATTGTGCAGTAAGTGACAGGGTAATAGCCGCAAAAATTGGAACAATGATCTTTTTCATATCAAATTTTCGATTCAAAATTATCAAAAACGAGCTTATATAAATCTTAATTTACAAAAACTTAAACAAAATTTATTCCAAAGTATTGTATTGTAGACATCTTTAAAGTATTCCGGTAAATAAAAGGATCCTGGGAAGTACCTTAGAATTACAGTATTTATAATTGCTGTTAGGTCCAAAACAAATTCAGTATATCAATCTCGTTCATTTTAATCCAAAAAAAAGCCCCGATTAAGAAATCAGGGCTTTTCCTAAATAACCAACCAAACTTTAAATTATGAAAAACCAATACTTAAAGTTATAAGGGAACCACCCCTTATCTTGATCAAATTTACTTCATATGTATTTTATCTGAAAACTTTTTAACTTACTTTAACTAGACTATTAACAATACTTTATAATTACCGGTCTAATTTTGTCATAATCTTAAGACAAAACCCACTATAAGGTACCTCTGGAGGCCTGTTCTCTTTCTATGGCTTCAAAAAGGGCCTTAAAATTACCCTTCCCAAAAGATTTGGCCCCTTTTCTTTGAATTATTTCTATAAACATTGTAGGCCTGTCCAGAACAGGCTTCGTGAAAATTTGAAGTAAATATCCCTCATCGTCCCGGTCGATGAGAATTCCCAATTCCCGCAAAGGAGCAAGATCCTCATCAATTTCCCCTACCCTGTCCAGCACATCCTCATAATAGCTGGAAGGAACCGTCAGAAATTCAACACCTCTATCCCTTAGGGCTGTTACAGTATGTATAATATTATCCGTGGCCATAGCCATATGCTGAACTCCGGCCCCGTTGTAAAATTGGATATATTCTTCAATTTGAGATTTCTTTTTTCCTTCAGCTGGTTCATTAATAGGAAATTTTATCCTGCCATTGCCATTACTCATCACCTTGCTCATTAATGCGGTATACTCAGTTGATATGTCTTTATCATCGAATGAAACCAATTGGGCAAAACCCATCACCTTTGCGTAAAACTCGCACCATTTGTTCATTTCATTCCAGCCCACATTACCCACCATATGATCAATATATTTCAGCCCTACATCTGTGGGCTTGTAATACGGGTCCCATTTAATATACCCTGGCATAAAAGCTCCGTTATATCCACTCCGCTCTACAAATACATGGACAGTTTCACCATAGGTATGTATTCCAGAAAGTACAATTGAGCCATTTTTATCCTTGACTTCCCTAGGTTCAAAATAACTTTTAGCGCCCCTATTAGTAGTTTCCTTATGACTATGAGCAGCATCATCCACCCATAGGGCTATGACTTTCACTCCATCACCATGAGATTCCACATGTTTGTTAATTTCTCCTCCAGGCACAAGAGATGAGGTTAGTACAAGTCTAATTTTATCTTGTTCTACGACATAGGACACTCTGTCCTTTAGTCCGGTT
>JAHEBI010000408.1 GCA_024642325.1 Eudoraea sp.
TCGCCGTATTTCAGAATCTTGTTGATCAGAATCATAAAGATGCTTCCTATCAGAAATAGCACAAAATGAACGTAGAGGTTTTTTTTCTGCTTAATTCGCTTATGCGCATACTCCAGCTGTTCATGCTGTTCTTTGTCAACAATAGAATCACTTTTGTCCTTGGAAAACATCCTATTTGTTATCTTTAGATACAAAGATACAGTATATGAAAAATTACAATAAGAATCAATGACCCAAATTAGCAGAAAATCATATCCTGTTCTTAGTCATTGTATTTATGCGAATACGGCAGCATATGGACTTTTAGGAGATGGGATTTTGGAGTGGCGTCAAAACCATGATTTGGATTATCTTGTTGGTGGCAGTTCAATGAAAATTGAAAGTCTGAGTGTAATAAGCGGGACAAGGCAAATGGTTGGGAAGTTTTTTAACTGCGGCAAGGATCTTGTTGCTTTGGTCCCAAATTTCTCTATAGGGTTGAATATGCTTCTTGAGGGATTGGATGATAAAGAACATATATTACTGCTTGAAAATGACTACCCTTCTGTAAATTGGCCTTTTGAAAGCAGAGGTTTTCAAATTTCATATGCTAAAATTGACGAACAGCTAGAACAGAATATTTTAGAAAAAATAAGGACCAATTCAATATCGGTACTGGCACTAAGTTTAGTTCAGTGGATCAACGGAATACTTGTAAACATGGATTTCCTTAAATCGCTGAAAAAAGAATTCCCTCAGCTACTGATCATTGCAGACGGCACTCAATTTTGTGGGGCATTTGAGTTTGACTTTGAAAACTCGGGCATAGATGTACTTGGGGCAAGTGGATATAAATGGTTGTTGGCAGGAACTGGTAACGGATTTATGTTATTCAAAGATTTGGCCAAAAGTAGATTTACCTTAAAAACTACCGGTTTTAATGCGGCTAATGCAGATCTCAATACCAAAAAGTCAATTGCTTTTAATAAACACTTTGAGCCCGGACACCTGGATAGCTTAAATTTTGGAAGTCTGAAATGTGCATTGGAAATTTTAAGCGGTATTGGGATGAAAGAAATTATGGCCCATAACCAGGTGCTGAGTAACAAAGCTATGAAGGGTTTTAATGAATTGGGTTTGCTAAATAAAAATGTTGCTCAAAGAAAGGAGCATAGTACTATTTTTAACATCAGGGGTGATGATGCGTTATTTAATCATTTAAAAGGCGAAAATGTGGTCTGTTCCAGACGAGGAGAGGGCATCCGGTTGAGTTTTCACTTTTATAATACTATAAAAGAGATAGATTCCATATTAGAAATCGTTAGAAAGTTGATGTAGAAATTACCTACTTCTAAAAAGAACTACTTCCTTTTTACCAAAGTCAACCAAAAGGCATCGATATATTAAGAAAATGATAAATATGATTTTAATCATTGGAAATGAGGTATTTAATATATTACTTTTGCACCATAATTACAAAATTTAAGAATTATGGCAATCGCAAAACAATATTTAAAAACAAAGCCGGTATGTAAAGTTACTTTTACTGTACCAGCTGAAGATGCAAAAAAAGTTGCAGTAGTAGGAGATTTCAATAATTGGAACCCTAAAGGTAGTATGTTGAAAAAACTTAAAAACGGAACTTTTAAGGGGACGTTTGACTTACCTAAAGAAAATAGCTACGAGTTCAGATATCTTGTAGATGGAAATTATGTTAATGAAACTGAAGCAGACAGTTACCAGTGGAATGATTTTGCTGGTGCAGAAAATGCTGTACTAGAGTTGTAATTAACAATTGGTATTTATTAAACCGGGACATTCTATGATTGTTCCGGTTTTTTTATTCAGTAATTTCTACCCCCTTCCAAAAAGCAACCGACCCTTTTATTAGTTTTACCGGTTCGCTGATCTCAGGGTAATAACAGGCTGCATCTTTGTTTTTCGATCCGTTATCCTCAAGGTTATAATATGATGCTACTCCTTTCCATGGACATACACTGTTCTTAGTATTGGTGCTTTCTTCATTGATTTTAGTATTCCAAATAGCTTTCAAGCCTGTTTTTTTAAAATATAGTTTTTGTAGTATTTATTTTCATCACTAAAAATTCTGCTTATACACATTCCTGCTTTATCTGCTAACCATGAAACCACATGGTCGTCGTATTTCTGTGATATTTCTGTATGAATGGTTTCCCAGGCATCAAAAGTTACTGTAAGATCAAGTGCATTTATATGAACCGTCTGATTTTCCCTTGCAACCAGGTAACTTTTGGCAGTACCCGTTTCCGGATCGTAAACTTCCCAATGTAAAAATTTTTCAAGATTAAAATTGGCTTCGAGCTCTTTGTTTATTCTGGTCAGTAGATTTTTATTAAATCTTTCGGTAATACCGGCAACATCGTTATAGGCATTTAAGATAGTCTGGGGATGTTTTTTTTGATCAAATCCTACAAAGAAAAGGTCCTCACTATTCATTAGTTGCCGAATACTCTTTAAAAACTCTACCGCCTGCGGATGTAATAAATTTCCAATATTTGAGCCAAGAAACATAATGACTTTCCTTTTGTGTTCCATGGAGCAGAGCTTTTCCAGTGTTTCAAAATAGGTGCCCTGCAAAGGTTTTACGTGGACTGTTGGTAGTTCATCATTTATTGATGCCTCAAGTAGATCCAAAGCATTCTTGCTAATATCTATGGGGATATATTGAAAGGGAATTTCGTTTCCCGCGAGATGTCTTAACAGAATTTTTGTTTTCTTCCCATCCCCGGCCCCTAATTCAATTAGGTCAAATTCCTTTGAATCCTTAACAAATGCACCGCATATTTCATCTTTAAACCTATCGAGTATTTCAAATTCGGTATTTGTGAGATAATATTCGGGCATATCCATAATTTCCTGAAACAATTTGTCTCCTTTTGCATCATAGAAATATTTTGAAGATAAATGTTTGGGGAAAT
>JAHEBI010000044.1:0-4216 GCA_024642325.1 Eudoraea sp.
TTCAAAAAACTTTTTATTATCAAAAAACATTTGTGTTACCACGTAATGTGCTCCAAGCTCAACTTTTCTTTTTAACCATTTTAAATCTGTTTGTAAAGAAGGAGCCTCCATATGTTTTTCAGGATATCCTGCTACACCAATACAAAAGTCCGCACAATAGGCGGTCTCCACAAATTCATGCAAATACTGCCCGCAATTAAGATTATGAATTTGTTCTACCAATTCTGATGCGTACACATGACCCCCTTTGGAAGGTTCAAAATACTTTTCTTCTTTCATAGCATCTCCACGAAGAGCCATTATATTATCTATTCCAAGGTAATGACAGTCCACCAGCAAGTATTCTGTTTCTTCTTTGGTGAACCCGCCACAGAGTACGTGTGGAATTGTATCCACATCATATTTATGCTTTAAAGATGCGCAAATACCCACAGTACCGGGCCTCATACGGGTAAGTTTCCTGTCTAAAAGTCCATTTTTGTCTATATAAATATACTCTTCTCTGGAAGTGGTTACATCTATAAAAGGAGGATTGAAATCCATCAATGGATCAATATTATCGTATAATTCCTTAATATTTCTGCCTTTAACCGGAGGAATAATTTCAAAGGAAAATAACGTATTGCCTTTAGCATTTTCTATATGTTCGGTAACTTTCATTTATTGCTGCTGCTTTACAACATTGTTGGTTAAACGTATTTTTTAATATAAATTTTAATAGTCCTTGGCCTTTCACATAAGTCAGTAAATCTAAAGACTCTGCCTATTCTTCGGCAATATTTGGGGCAAGCCATTTACGTGCTTCATTCAAATCAATTTGCTTTCTCCTGGCATAATCAACAACCTGGTCTTCAGTTATCTTACCCAATCCAAAATAACGCGCTTCGGGATGTGCAAAATAATACCCACTTACACTGGCAGCGGGAAACATGGCAAGGCTATCCGTCAATTTAACCCCTATCTGTTTGTCTACATCCAGTAATTCCCAAATAGTTAATTTTTCGGTATGGTCGGGACAAGCAGGATATCCCGGTGCCGGCCTTATTCCAATATACTCTTCTTTTATCAAATTCACATTGGAGAGCTGCTCTTTTGCCGCATATCCCCAATATTTTGTACGCACCTCTTTATGTAAATACTCAGCAAAGGCCTCAGCAAGTCTGTCGGCCAATGCTTTGACCATTATAGCATTGTAATCATCGTGGGTTTTCTCATATTTCTCGGCAAGCTCATTGGTGCCAAAACCAGCTGTAACGCAAAAGCAACCCATATAATCCGTTATTCCCGATTCTTTGGGTGCTAGAAAATCTGCCAGGGCTATATTTGGAATACCCTGTCTTTTTTTGGATTGCTGACGCAGCGTCCTAAAAATAAGATGTTTTTCTTCTTCTTTTTTATCAGCAATACCTGAATTTTTGTAATGAGCTGTTACCTCTATATCATCATTATTAATGCTATTTGCAGGGAAAAGTCCAAATACCGCTTTGGCCTTCAATAATTTCTCTTTGAATATCTTTTTCAGCATGGACCGGGCATCATCAAATAATTCTGAAGCCTGCTCTCCAACAATTTCATCACTTAATATTTCAGGATATTTTCCATGTAAATCCCAAGTCCGGAAAAAAGGTGTCCAATCAATAAATTCTTCTAATAGATGCAGGTCCATCTCACTGATGACCTCAACCCCTAATTTATTAGGTTTTATTATTTCAGAAGCATCCCAGTCTATCTGAAATTTGTTCTTCCTTGCTTCTTCCAGGCTCAGGTATTCTTTTAGTTTTCCGCGATTCAGAAATTTCTCCCTGAAGGAGGAGTAATCATTTTTAACGAATGCCTTATAGTCCTCTGCGGAGTCTTTCTGTAATAAGTCCCCCAGGACTGTAACCGCCCGGGAGGCATCATTTACGTGTACAACGGCGGCGCTGTATTGCGTATCAATTTTTACTGCAGTATGTGCCTTACTTGTTGTTGCCCCTCCTATCAATAATGGTATTCTAAACCCCTGGCGTTCCATTTCCCGCGCCAGATGAACCATTTCATCCAGGGAGGGGGTAATAAGGCCACTCAACCCAATTACATCAACCTGTTGTTCTATTGCATTTTGGATTATTTTTTCAGGTGGAACCATTACCCCCAAATCAATAATTTCATAGTTATTACAAGCCAGCACCACGCTCACAATATTCTTGCCTATATCATGCACATCTCCTTTAACAGTAGCCATCAGGATTTTACCTGCGGACTGGGATTTACTGCCTTTATCTTCTTCAATATAAGGCAAAAGATAGGCCACTGCCTTTTTCATTACCCTTGCAGACTTTACCACTTGCGGCAGGAACATTTTTCCACTTCCAAAGAGATCCCCAACCACATTCATCCCTTTCATTAAATGTCCTTCAATCACTTCTATAGGTTTTGTAACAGCCAACCTTGCTTCTTCCACATCAGCTACAATATATTGATCAATTCCTTTTACCAAAGCCCTGGTAATCCTTTCCTGAAGAGGATCTTGCCTCCATGAATCATCTGCTTTGTTTTCCTTTGCTTTACCTACTACAGTTTCAGCAAAGTCAAGGAGACTTTCCGTGGCATCAGCCTTTCTGTTTAGAATGACATCCTCTACCCTCTCCAGTAGCTCTTTTGGTATGTCATCATAGACCTCAAGCAAAGCTGGATTAACAATTCCCATGTTCATCCCTGCCTGAATAGCATGGTATAAGAAAACCGAGTGCATTGCCTCCCTAACCGGTGTATTACCCCTAAAAGAAAAAGACACGTTGCTAACACCCCCGCTTACATTGCAAAATGGAAGATTTTTTCGGACCCAGGTAGTAGCCTTAAAAAAATCTACCGAATTCTTTCTGTGCTCTTCCATTCCGGTTGCCACAGGAAAAATATTAAGATCAAAAATGATATCCTCCGGGGGGAAACTTATCTTATTTACCAAAATATCATAAGATCGCTTCGCTATTTCTATCCGTCTTTCAAAATTATCAGCCTGGCCTACTTCATCAAAAGCCATTATAATAACAGCCGCACCATAAAGACGTATTAATCTTGCCTGACGGATAAATTCTTGTTCTCCTTCCTTTAAACTAATGGAATTGACAATGCATTTTCCCTGTACAAGTTGTAAACCGGCCTCAATAATCTCCCATTTGGAACTGTCTATCATTATGGGGACACGAGCAATATCGGGCTCTGCCATAACCAAGTTTAAAAACCTGATCATGGCTTGTTTTCCATCTATCAGGCCGTCATCCATGTTTATATCTATAATCTGGGCTCCGCCTTCTACCTGATGCCTGGCTATTTCCAGAGCTTCTTCATAATTTTCTTCTTTGATTAAACGAAGAAACTTTTTGGAACCGGCAACATTTGTCCTTTCTCCTATATTAATAAAATTACTGTCGGGGTTAATCACCAACGGTTCCAGACCGGCCAACTTAAGAACTCTGGTTTTTTTAATGGGATGAACCCCAGGTTCCTGTTGATTACCTGTATTCAATTGTATGTTGTCTATATTGCTCATTTCTTACAATTGAATCCCTGTTAGATCAGAAAAAACAAAATCTCTCGGTTTATAATCCTTTGCCAATTCCGCAATAGCCTTGATATGCTCCGGTGTAGAGCCACAACATCCGCCTATAATATTGACCAGGCCTTTATCCAGATATTCCTTTATTTGATCTGCCATCTGTTCCGGAGTTTGATCATAAGTCCCAAACGCATTAGGCAGGCCTGCATTCGGATGTGCTGAAATTGCAGGTTCTGCGTGGTACGCAATAGCTTCCAAATGGGGGACCAACTGTTTTGCTCCCAAAGCGCAATTAAAACCGACGGATAATAATGGAATATGGGCTATGGATATCAAAAATGCCTCTGCTGTCTGCCCGGATAAGGTTCGGCCTGAAGCATCTGTAATTGTGCCACTAACCATAACCGGTGTTTGAACATTTCGTGTTTGTTTTACTTGTTCAATGGCAAAAAGTGCAGCTTTTGCATTTAATGTGTCAAAAATAGTCTCCACCATCAGAATATCAACACCTCCATCCAACAGGGCCTCCACCTGTTGCTTGTAAGCCACCCGAAGCGTCTCAAATGAAACTGCCCTAAAACCGGGGTCATTTACATCGGGAGACATACTTGCAGTTTTATTGGTAGGACCTATACTTCCCGCCACAAACCTTGGTTTATTTGGCTCTCTTTTAGTGAA
>JAHEBI010000044.1:4226-10874 GCA_024642325.1 Eudoraea sp.
GTTCATAGACTAAATCTTCCATATGATAATCAGCCATAGCAATAGAAGTCCCGGAGAAAGTATTGGTTTCCACAATATCGGCACCTGCTTCAAAATATTTTTTATGGACTTCAGCTATAGCTTCAGGCTGAGTTAGAGTTAATAGGTCATTATTGCCCTGAAGCGGATAGGGCCAGTCTTTAAAACGGTTTCCCCTGAAGTCTTTCTCAGTAAATTTATATCGTTGCAGCATAGTGCCCATGGCACCATCAAGTATCATAACCCGTTCTCTTAATATATCCTGTATCTTCTTCATATGTTTCCTTTTATTAGGGTTCCCCACTCCACACTATTATTTCTCATTGCTGTCCCATAAAATTGCTATTAAAAACAACACAAAAATATCCGTTTAACAAATGTGTCCCGGACTTTTTTATAAAATTATCAAGAAAAAATATGTAACGACATATATAGCCTTTACTTTGTGTTATCTAGCCTTAGTTTCCCTAAAAAGAAACGTCGTGGTAGAATGTAGCACCTTCTCTATAGTTAAAGGGTTGCTAAGGTTTCAACGGGTCTAGTCCCTCCACCTTTCTTGATAACATTATCAATGTTGTAATGAACTGCCACAAAGAAACGCCACATGCCATTTAAAAACAAGGAAAATGTGCTTTTTTTGATGTGTATAACTATAATGACAGAGGCCGGTTGAGGGGTTCTTATCACCATTATGGCATACCTGTGTTTTAATCTAACCCCAACCGATACTATTATGCAACACTTTTTTGGTGCTTACAGGAATTCATCGCACTAAGAAATTGAGACTTATCAAGCTAGTTAGCAAATTCAAAAGATATCAGATTATTATTCCCTATTTGAAACCAGGTGTTCTGTCACTTTATTCATTTTACTAACCTTCTGTTCAAAATCGCCTTTAATGGTTTTTCGATATGCATTCAGATTCTGAACCATCCTACTGATATCCTCCGGAATAACATCTTCAAAATATTGCCTTAACCTCTTAGCTGTCGTAGGTGATTTACCGTTGGTAGATATCGCAATTTTTACATTCCCTTTAGTTACAATACCCCCCATATAAAAATCACAATAAGGAGGATTATCTGCAACATTCACTAGCTTATCCATACCTCTGCAGTCATTATAAACCTGAATATTTATTTCAGGCCTGTCTGTGGTTGCAATGACCAGGTGCTTCCCTTTCAGAAATTCTATATTGTAAGTTGATGTAATAAGTTCCACCTTGAATTTTCTGGCCAGTTCTAAAGTGTTCTTTCTAAACATAGGAGATACCATGCTTATTCTCGCATCCGGACTAGACTTGGTTAAAAAAGATAATTTTTCTTCAGCTACATTACCACCTCCTACTATCAATATATGGAGCGATCCTGTCTTCAGAAAAATAGGATATAAATTATTCCTTTCCATTATGCAGTGATTTGAAATTCATATTGGCGACCTATCTGCTCTATTTCCCGTCGATGATTTACCACTTCACCTATAATGATGATTGCCGGGTTTTTTAATTTTTGTTTTTCAACTACACTTTCTATAGTATCAATGGTTCCTATACCCACCTGTTCTTCTTCTTTTGTTCCATTCTGAATTATTGCAACGGGAGTATGTGATTTGTTTTCCTTTGAAAATAATTCTACAATGGCTGAGAGTTTCGACATGCCCATTAAGATAACTACAGTTGCATTGGATTTAGCAGCCAGGTGTATATCTCCGGAAAGTTTATGTTCTTTTGTGGTTCCTGTAATCACCCAGAAACTCTCAGCCGAGCCCCGTTTGGTTACCGGGATATGTTGAGCTGCCGGGACGGCAATACAGGAAGATATTCCGGGTACCACTGCCACTTCCAGACCATTTTCAGTCGCATAAGCCATTTCTTCCGCTCCACGACCAAAAACAAAAGGATCTCCTCCTTTTAAACGTACTACGTGTCCCCGGCTAAGTGCTCTTTGCACAATTAATTCATTTATCTGATGCTGCTGATAAGCGCAGCACCCTTTACGTTTACCTACAAATATGTGCTCCGCTTTATCGGCATAATCTAATAGCTCCCTATCCACAAGGGCGTCATAGAGTACGACATCGGCGTCCTTCAATGCCTTAATTGCTTTTAAAGTGATGAGTTCCAAATCTCCGGGACCCGCACCTACTAAAGTTAACCTGGCTCTTTTATGCATGTATCAGTTCAAGTTTTCTATAGGACTCTGCCTTATTCAAAAATTCCTCAGCATCGGCCAGGTATTTTTTGGCAAAAGTTTCCGTAGGTTCATTTTTATTTAATTGTAAAACCAAATCTTCGAATGAGGATTTTAGTTCTATTCTTCCGTTTGCAATAAAATATGTGTTGAAATCCTTTATTATACTCGAATGGGTGTTTGTTTTGGTCTTCTCTGCAGTTAAAAGTGCTTTTGCCGTATTTACCATAGAAGAATAAGAATAATAAATACTTGCAGCCCATTTCTGATCTTTTATAGCTTCTTCCGCACTTTTGATCTTTTCGTCACTTTCAAACAATAATGTTGCGATTAAATCTATGACAACCCCTGCACATTCTCCTATTCCTATTGCCTTCTGATAGCGCTTATTGCTCCCCCAATCCAAATAATCCTCCTGAGTTAAATTCTCTGTATTTGCCAGTGGCTTAAGCAATTCATAAAAATAATACTCCCCTTTTTTCGCGTAATAAGATTCATAAGAGACTCCTTTGCCATTGGCCTCAAAATCATTAAGTATCTGTCTAAGAGCTTCCGGTCCTCGTTTACTTGGGATCTTAATAACCTTATCAGCAAATAAACCCCTGCCATTTCCCAAATTCCCTCCTCCCAATAGCACCTGTAATGCGGGTGCCACCAGTTTCTCTTTGGTGCGAATTGACATACCCTGAAATCCAATATTGGCCATGGAATGCTGCCCACATGCATTCATACAGCCACTAATTTTTATAACCACATCTGGATTATTTACATATTGGGGGTATTCTTCCTTAATTACCCGTTCTAATTCCCTCGCAATTCCCGTGCTGCTTGCAATTCCGAGGTTACAGGTATCGGTACCCGGACAGGCTGTAATGTCTAACGCTTTGTTATATCCGGCATCCGTAAACCCAAGTTTTTTGAGTTCACTATAGAAAAAAGGGATCCGAGATTCTTTTATGTAAGGAATTAATATATTCTGTCTCAATGTAAGGCGAAGTTCACCTGCGGCATATTTCTCAACCAAATCTGCCAGTAACCTGGCTTTTTCAGTATAAAAATCGCCCAGCATTACCTTTATCCCCACAGCTACATACCCGGATTGTTTTTGTAAAACCAGATTGGTTGATTTCCATTGTTCAAAAGCTTCAATATCCTCTATCCTGACATCCGTAACCGGCTCATCTGATATAATTACCTTAGGATAGGCATCTATATCAATAGGGAACTGTTTGAAAGGAACAGCTTTCTTTTCTGCTTTCAATAATTTTTTAAACCCTTCCAGACCCAGGTCTTTTAAAAGAAACTTTAATCTTGCTTTAGCCCTGCTTTTTCTTTCACCATATCTATCAAATACCCGGACAACGGTTTCCATCATTGGAATGATTTCACTGGCGGGAAGAAAGGAAAACAACTCATCCGCGTGACGTGGTTGTGAACCCAGTCCGCCACCGAGCATAACCTTAAAGCCTCTAACTCCTTCCTGTATTTTGGCTATAAAACCAAGGTCATGCATATAGGAAAGTCCTGTATCGGCAGCACTCGAAGAAAAAGAAACCTTAAACTTACGACCCATTTCCTGGCCTATTGGGTTTCTTAAAAAATATTCGAAAACGGCCTGAGCATAAGGTGAAACGTCAAATGGCTCATCCCTGTCTATCCCGGCAGTTTCGCTTGCGGTTACATTTCGTACCGTATTTCCACAGGCTTCCCTAAGGGTTACTGAGTCCTTTTCCAATTGTGACCAAAGTTCCGGGGTGCGTTCCAGGTCTACATAATGAATCTGGATGTCCTGCCTGGTAGTAATGTGCAGTCTTCCCGTGGAATACTCGTCGGCTACATCAGCAATCCTGCGTAATTGTCTGCTGCTCACCTTACCATAAGGTAGTTTGATACGAATCATCTGTACTCCGGGTTGTCTTTGCCCATAAACACCTCGGGCCAGTCGCAGGCTTCGGAATTTTTCCTCATCAATAGTACCTCCTTTGAACTCTCGGATTTTTTTCTCAAGTTCAAGAATGTCCTTTTCAACAATGGGGTTTTCTATTTCCGTCCTAAAGCTTTTCATAATTTCATATCCTAGTATTCCTATAAATTTTATAGGTTTTACAAAAATAAATGTTCAATAAAAATATATTTGAATTTTCCTGTAAACCTGTAGTATCTATTCTGTTTTTCGAACTAGGTGTGCAAACCGCACTCCCTGTTTTCCAATACTTTGGTAGGGTCAAAGTAATTGTGTTCATTAGGAAGCCCCCGTTCATATAAATAGGCATCCAGGCGCGTATCACTCCAATAGTAAAACGGACTTACCTTAAGGACACCCTTCTCACTTAAGCTCAAAATATTTAATGTATCCCTTAGCGCAGTCTGCCCTTTTCTCAGGTTTGTAAACCAAACATCTGGTTTATGCTCAGCCATGGCTCTTCTAAAAGGTTCCAGTTTTACCTGTTCCGTAAATTCTTTGTGCCTTGGGTCATCTATATCCGGTATCCCCATTACCGCATCCCTGTGTGCTGTGGTCTGCCTTGGTACAAATAATTTTATATTTAAATCCAGACCGGAAATCAATTCCTCTGCATGTCTGTAGGTGTTGGGTGTATTATAGCCGGTATCGCACCATATCACGGGAATATCAGATTTAACCTCGGTAACCGCACTTAAAATAGCTACTTCATAAGGCCTGAAATTGGTAGTAACCACAGATTTAGAACCATAATGAATCGCCCATGAAATTATCTCTTCCGGAGGTATCCCCCTAAAATGATGATTTAAGTGATTTATATCCTGTGCAGTTAAACTCATATCTAATTTTTTAAAGTTAAAATTACCTCCCCATTTAATCGTATTCCAGAATCGTTTGTGTAAAAAATATCAGACCATCTTTATAACCTATTCCACTAATGGACCTGGCAATGCTTCTTTTTAAATGTTCATAAATTCTGTCAGTATTATAACTGCTATTTACAATTTCCTTTCTAACAAATATTTGGTCCGTAATCATACATTTCTTTATTCCTATGGATTTAATAGACTATTCAAAAATAGAATAATATTTTAAAGTAAGACGTTAATTCATCCTAAATATTAGGTTTACCCTATAGTTTTAGTAGATTTATCTAAAAATACCCCAATTATTGCGAATGTTTCATTGATATAGAGAGGAATTTAGCTTTTTTTTATCCTGCTATGAGATCGGCAAGGGTATTCTTTCTATAAACTTCCAAAACGCTGTCCCGAACCTGAAGCATTAGTTTATGGACAGAACATTTATTTTCATCCGGGCAATCGTCGCACTTTTCATAAAAGTTAAGACTAACACAAGGAACCATTGCAATTGGACCTTCCAAAACACGAATAACAGTTGTCATAGGAATTTCACTTGGGTCTTTCAATAAGTAATAACCCCCTCCTTTCCCCTTTTTTGATCCCAAAAATCCTGTATTTCGCAAAGTGAGCAATATGCTTTCCAAAAATTTTTGTGAGATGTTCTCGTGTTCTGCGATTTCGGAAATCTGAACGGGTTCTCTTTTGGTCTGAGATGCTAAATAGGTAAGGGCCTTTAAGCCGTATTTTGTCTTTTTAGAAAGCATTATACGAAGATAGTTAAAATAGGAATATTCCTGCGCTTCAAACCTTGTCCAATGCCTGTTCTATATCCCTAATTATATCATCCACATGCTCCAGTCCGACGGAGACACGCACCATTCCATCGGTTATGCCGCATTCCAACCTTTCTTCCACTGACAATTTACTGTGTGTAGTAGATGCAGGATGTGTAACTATACTCCTTGTATCTCCCAAATTAGCAGACAGAGATAACATCTCAATGGAGTCAAAAAATTTCTTTCCGGCACCAAGTCCGCCTTTTAATTCGAATGCAACCACACATCCACCGGCTTTCATTTGCTTTTCAGCAAGTTTATATTGAGGGTGGGATTTTAAAAACGGATATTTTACCCAATTTACATTTTTATGAGCTTCTAAAAATTCTGAAACCTTTAATGCATTCGCACAATGCCTGTCTACTCTTACGCCCAGTGTTTCCAGGCTTTTTGACAAAACCCACCCATTAAATGGAGATAATGCAGGACCTGTGATCCTTGAATACCTGTATATTTTATCAATCAGCTCCCTTTTGCCAACGGTAATACCCGCTAATACCCTACCCTGTCCATCCATGAGTTTAGTACCCGAATGTATAACCAGATCTGCGCCAAATTTTATAGGTTGCTGAAGATAGGGAGACGCAAAGCAATTATCTACAATCATAATAAGTCCATGCTTTTTTGAAAACTTCCCCAGGGCTTCAAGGTCCAGGATATCGACCCCTGGATTTGTTGGGGATTCTACAAATATTATTTTGGTATTTGGTGTAATTAATTTTTCAAGTTCGTCGGATTCTCCTGTTTTAAAATAACTGTGATTTATATTCCATTTTGGA
>JAHEBI010000409.1 GCA_024642325.1 Eudoraea sp.
TGCATTTTTCATAGTATGTACACTTTTTGTTTAGGAAAATTTTCCTGCATTGATCTCTTTTGAAGCATGATTAGCCGCTCTGGCCGTAAAAGCCATATAGGTAAGTGATGGATTAACGCAACTCGAAGATGTCATAAACGCTCCATCAGTCACATAAATATTAGGGACATCATGAACCTGATTATTTCGGTTCACTACAGAAGTCTTAGGGTCCCGACCCATACGTGCGCCACCCATTTCATGAATGCCCAGACCAGGACCGGTAGTTCTGTCATAGGGCTTTATGTCTTTGAATCCTGCAGCGGTAAACATTTGCGTAATCTCTTTGATAATATCTTCACGCATTTTATATTCATTTTCCTTAAACTCAACGTCAAAGTCTAACTGAGGTAGTCCCCACTGATCTTTTTCGGTAGCACTAAGGGTAACTCTGTTGTCATGGTAAGGCAGCATCTCGCCAAATCCGGTAGCGCCAATTTGCCAGCCCCCCGGTTTTAATATATCTTCTTTTAAGGCTTTTCCGTAATTTAATTCAGCCACTGAAGCGGTCCAGTCCTCCCTACTGGCTCCGCCCTGGTATCCGAAGCCTCTCAGGTATTCTTTCTTTGCATTTTTTGCATCCAGGTTTACAAATCGGGGAATATAAAACCCATTCGGGCGTCTGCCCTTGTAATATTTATCCAGATGGCCCTCTACTCTGGCGGAAGCACCTAATTGATAGTGATGGTCCATTATATTTCTACCCAATTGGTCATGATTATTTCCAATACCATTTGGAAAACGTTCAGATTTTGATTGCATAAGAATTCCAACAGAGGCCATTGAAGACGCACATAAGAAT
Organism: Eudoraea sp.; assembly: GCA_024642325.1. Taxonomy (GTDB): domain Bacteria; phylum Bacteroidota; class Bacteroidia; order Flavobacteriales; family Flavobacteriaceae; genus Eudoraea. The sequence goes on from JAHEBI010000409.1 coordinate 842, forward strand.
ATCACCTTGGCTTCAAATACATATTTTTCATGGGTCTCTGTATCAATAACTCTTACTCCTGTGGCCTTTTTGGTAGTATCGTCATAAATTATTTCATGAACGATTGAATTTGGCCGTAATGTCAGGTTTCCCGTACGCTCTGCTGCAGGTAGTGTAGAAGAATTACTGCTGAAATATCCTCCAAAAGGACATCCGCGCCAGCATCTGTTTCTAAACTGACAAGGAGTTCTACCCTCTATTGTGCCCTGTTTATCCGTAATATTGGCCACACGCCCAATGGTGAGCAATCGGCCGTCATCAAATTCCTCAGACAAGGCATTTTTGAGCTCCTCCTCCGGGCACATAAGTTCCATTGGGGGATGAAATTTTCCATCAGGGAGATGTCTTAAGCCCAGTTTTTCTCCACTTACGCCAATATATTCCTCTACTTTATCGTACCAGGGTGCGATATCCTTATACCGAACGGGCCAGTCCACAGCAATGTTTTCTTTGAGGTTGGCTTCGAAGTCCAGATCACTCCACCGGTAACTTTGCCTGCCCCATGTTAGCGATCGTCCTCCTACATGGTAACCGCGTATCCAGTCAAAACGTTTTGTCTCTACATAAGGATGTTCCAGATCATTCACAAAAAAATGTTTTACGTCTTGTTTGGGTGCCCAATTTACCCTTTTTTGCTTGTGGTATTTTTTCTTGTCCTCTCTTGAAAGTTCATTATTGTTAGGTAGATCCCATAGATCCATATTCATTGTGGGATAATCTTCAATATGCTTTACCATACGACCTCGTTCCAGGACCAGGGTTTTTAACCCTTTTTCACATAATTCCTTAGCTGCCCATCCTCCACTTATTCCGGTGCCTACAACTATTGCATCATATTTCTTGTTCTGATTCATGCTTTATTGTTATATTAATTCTGATGTATTTGTTATATTTAACACTTCCCCCGGGAGGAATTAAAAGTTGAATTTTTACCCATTAAATATAGGATTTAATTCTTGAAACGTAACAAAAGACAAATTTGATTAACCAAGCAGAACTGTATCATGAAAACAATTAAAGGACCCGCCGTTTTTTTAGCTCAATTTGTAGATAGCAAAGCCCCGTTTAATACACTTGATGGAATGTGCAAATGGGCATCAGACCTCGGGTATAAAGGAGTTCAAATACCTACCTGGGAGCACTTTTTAATTGATTTGGATAAGGCAGCAGAAAGTCAGGACTATTGTGATGAATTAAAGGGGACCATATATTCGTATGGCCTCGAGATTACAGAGCTTTCTACACACTTGCAGGGGCAGTTGGTAGCCGTAAATCCGGCTTATGACCTTATGTTTGACAATTTTGCTCCGGACGCTGTAAAAAATAACCCCAAAGCCCGCACTGAATGGGCTATAGATGTTGTTAAAAAAGCCGCTACGGCAAGCAGAAGATTAGGGATAAGTGCGCATGCCACATTTTCAGGGGCGTTACTGTGGCATACATGGCATCCCTGGCCACAAAGACCACCCGGTTTGGTAGAAATGGGCTTCGAGGAACTGGCCAAAAGATGGCTGCCAATTTTAGATCATTTTGACAAGGAAGGGGTTGACGTTTGTTATGAAATTCACCCGGGAGAAGACCTTCATGACGGCGATACTTTTGAGCGTTTTCTAAAAGCCACAGGGAATCATAAACGGGTTAATATACTTTATGACCCCAGCCATTTTGTTTTGCAACAATTGGATTATATTACATATATAGACCATTATCACGAATTTATTAAATCCTTTCATGTAAAGGATTCCGAATTTAATCCCACCGGTAAAAAAGGAGCTTTTGGTGGCTATAACGACTGGGGCGAACGTGCAGGTCGTTACCGTTCTTTAGGGGATGGGCAGATCGATTTTAAATCCATTTTTTCTAAACTAACACAATATGGCTGTGATGTTTGGGCAGTTATGGAATGGGAATGTTGCATAAAGAGCCCGGAACAGGGAGCACGGGAAGGTGCCATCTTTATTCAGGATCATATCATAGAGGCTACTCAGAAAACCTTCGATGACTTTGCCGGCGGGGCTATTGATAAGGGGGTATTAAAGA
>JAHEBI010000045.1 GCA_024642325.1 Eudoraea sp.
TTTATCTAAACTAATGAATTAATAAATTAATTTTTTCGGTATTTATCTGGGGGCCAAAAACAAAATACTATGAATTACAAATCCATTTTAAAGCATTTCTATATCTTTGAATCCTATTGTAATAAGTATGATATAGGTCCTGAATTCCAGGTATGATAATTCATTATCAGCTGTAATAGTCATTTGTGCTATTGTTCTTACTTAAATCATAGTTCATTGAGAACACTTTACATATACAATCAAAATATCAACATATTACCCGAATGAATAATATCCTCGTTGCCAGAAATGTTACAAAGAAATATGGCAATAAAATGGCGCTGAATGACGTCTCACTGGTAATACCTAAGAATAGTATTTACGGGCTTTTGGGACCCAATGGAGCAGGCAAGACTACCTTGATAAGGATAATAAATCAAATTACCTATCCGGATTCCGGTGAGGTCATTTTTGATGGAGAACTATTAAGGCCCCGTCATATAGCACTTATTGGTTATCTTCCTGAGGAGAGAGGTCTTTATAAAAGTATGAAGGTAGGGGAGCAGGCACTTTATTTAGCCCAGCTGAAAGGTTTAAGCAAAGCAGACGCAAATCAGAAGCTCAAGTATTGGTTTGATAAGCTGGAGATTGGGGATTGGTGGAATAGGAAAGTTCAGGAACTCTCAAAGGGTATGGCCCAAAAAATTCAGTTTATTGTAACTGTTTTGCACGAACCTAAACTCCTTATTTTTGATGAGCCATTCAGTGGTTTCGATCCAATAAATGCGAATATCATAAAGGACGAAATTATTAAGCTTAAGGAGAAAGGGACTTCAATTATTTTTTCAACACACAGAATGGAATCTGTTGAAGAATTATGTGAATACATTGCGTTGTTGCACAATGCGGAAAAGATATTGGATGGCAGACTGGAGGATATCAAAAAAGAGTACAAAAACAATATGTTTAGAGTGGGCCTGGAAATGGAAAATGGAGAAAATTTTTTAAAGCTGATTTCAGATAAATTTGATATTTCCTCTTCAAACTATGATTACAACAGAAAGCAATTAGATTTTACGGTTCAATTGCCCACTGATGACACAAGAGCTTTTTTGGCATTAGTTTCTGCTGAGGCGAGTATAAATAATTTTATAGAGACTATCCCTTCCGCCAATGATATTTTTATTCAAACGGTACAACGCAAAAATGACAATGAATAAATTATCACTTATAATAAAGCGGGAATATCTTGCCAAAGTGCGAAATAAATCATTTGTGATCATGACTTTTCTTAGTCCTATACTGATGGTGGGTATGATCGTACTTATTGCCTATCTCACCAAGGTGAATGATAGTCAGAAAAGAATTATTGGGGTATTTAATGAAAGCAATTATTTCTCTACCGACTTTACTACAAATGAACGCACCTCATATATATTTTTTAAAGATATTTCCTTGCAGGCGGCCAAAGATTCTACTTTAAGCCTCGGAATTTTTGGCCTGTTGCATATCCCTGACCGCAGTAGTCTTGAAGAAGTCGCCGAAAGCACTTTCTTTTATTCAAAAGAGCCACCCAATACGCTGGTTCTTGATCTGTTGGAAGACATATTTGAGGAACGTTTAAGACAAGGAAAACTGCTGGATATGGGAGTTTCAACAGAGCAATTTGCAGCAATAAATGATAAGTTCGAAATTAATATAGCCAATTTTACCGGTGAGCAGAATTTAAAGGGAATAAATGAAATGAAAGCCTTCATAGGTGGTGGTTTTGGATACCTGATTATGATGTTCATTATAATTTATGGTGGTTTCGTAATGAGAAGCGTTATTGAAGAAAAAACGAGTCGTATTATTGAAGTAATTATATCATCCGTAAAGCCATTTCAACTAATGTTGGGTAAAATTATCGGGACCTCCTTAGCAGGTATAACGCAATTTGCTATTTGGATAATATCTGCATCCCTGCTCCTGTTCGTTGTATTTTTAGTTTTTGGAATAGACCTTACCGGCTATAGTGAGCAATCTGTTATGGCGTCGAATCCTATGAGTGGAATTTCTCCTTTGCCTGCTACAACAGATACCATGCAATTATACGCACTGGAATTGCTGCAAATACCCTGGGGGCTGCTTATTTCTTTGTTTTTGGTGTACTTTGTTCTTGGGTATTTAATTTATAGTTCTATTTATGCAGCTATTGGTGCGGCAGTGGACAATGAGACAGATACACAACAATTTATTTTCCCAATCATACTGCCTTTGATGCTGGCGATTTATGTCGGATTCTTCTCCGTATTTAACAACCCTCATGGCCCTATTGCCGTGGCGTTTTCGCTTTTTCCATTAACTTCTCCTATAGTTATGCTTATGCGTTTGCCAGGTGGAATAGGAGAGGGCGGGGTTCCTTTGTGGCAGGTTATTATATCCATTGTATTCCTAATACTAACTTTTATTGGAATCGTATGGCTCGCTGCCAAAATCTATCGGGTGGGTATTTTAATGTACGGTAAAAAACCTACCTATAAAGAATTGTTTAAATGGTTAAAATACTAATCATGCAGGATCAAGAGCCAGACAAGGCAAGTAAGTTATTTTGCAAAAATTTGCTGGACTCAATTAATGATTTTTTAAGTTGGGGGCTTTATCCGGGAGGTGAGTGTGAATATCAAATCCGCTATGTTTTTGATGCAAAGTTCCGGGAAAACAAAACTGCAATGCCATTTCCGCTGCGAGGCAAACATTTATTTCAACAATAATTATTAATTCCTGGTCAAATGCAAAATGATAAGATGGAAGAAGTGTTACCGATAGTATGATTAGGCGTTTTGGGCTACTTTACTTATTACTTTTTATAAATGGAATTTCTATTGCTCAGAGTTCGGAAATTTTTAAGGTTGAATATTCTTCTCTGCCAAACTCGGATTCCGGAACCAACACTTCGCGTTATCGGGTACTCTTAAATGTTCCTATAAAAGTGGGATTGGAAAATTATATGGTATTGGGAAGCGACTTTAGTCTTATTAATTTTGAAAGCACAAAAGAATATCCCTTTGATGACAGCGAGCTGAATAAGCTTTATATTATCGATCTCAATGTTGGATATATTTTAAAATTGAATGAGGAATGGCGATTTGTGGGAATTGTAACGCCCAGATTGGCATCGAATTTCGTGAATGGTATTGAAGGAGAGGACTTCAAGTTAAACCTAACGGCAACTATATGGAAGGAAAAAAAGGATGCTGATAAACCTTTTAGACTAATTGTAGGCCTTACATATAACAGTACAACCGGTCTTCCCGTTCCTTTGCCCCTGATTAATTATCATAAACGGTTTCATCGTAACTGGTCCTACTCATTAGGCATCCCAAGAACAGATTTGAGATATCACATTTCAGAAAAGCATACTTTACAAATGGCACTATTTTTGGACGGTTACTTTGTAAATGTTCAAAATGATATCCTTTTGCCAGATGGTGAATTGGGATCCTCTTTGTCGCTTTCGGCTGTTGTTTCGGCCATAGGTTACCAATACAACATATCCAAACGTATGTCTTTTTACGGTATCTTCGGGTACACATTAAGTCAGCAAGGTCTGCTGCGAAATGACAAAAGAGAAAAAGTGTATATCTTGAATGTTGACAAATCAGGAGGTGTTTACTGGAAAGCAGGATTCAAAGTTTCAATTTTTTAATAAAAAAAAAGCATGTCAAAAATACTTGTAATAGAAGATGAAGCGGCTATACGCAGGGTACTAATTAAGATTCTATCCGAAGAAAGTGAAATGTACGAAGTGGATGAGGCGCAAGATGGTGCAATAGGCCTGGAGATGATTAAGAAAACTGAATATGACCTCGCTCTTTGTGATATAAAAATGCCGAAGATGGATGGTGTCGAAGTCTTACAGGCAGCAAAAAAAATAAGACCGGAGATACCTTTTATCATGATATCCGGGCATGGTGATTTAGATACTGCAGTTAATACCATGAGGTTAGGTGCATTTGACTATATTTCCAAGCCACCTGATTTGAACAGACTGCTCACAACAGTGAGGAATGCGTTGGATAAAAAAGAACTTGTTCAGGAAAACAAGGTCCTAAAAAAAATGGTTAGCAGGGACTATCAAATGATCGGGCATAGCAAGGAGATTACTAACATAAAAGAAATTATAGATAAGGTTGCACCAACTGATGCAAGAGTCTTAATTACGGGGTCGAATGGTACCGGAAAAGAACTTGTGGCTCACTGGTTACACGAGAAAAGTGATCGTAAAGGAGCACCTTTTATTGAGGTAAATTGCGCCGCAATCCCTTCAGAATTGATAGAAAGTGAACTATTTGGGCACGTAAAAGGAGCTTTTACTTCGGCGGTCAGGGATAGAGCAGGTAAATTTGAAGCTGCAAACAAGGGGACTATTTTTTTGGATGAGATAGGAGATATGAGTCTTTCTGCCCAGGCTAAAGTACTAAGGGCCTTGCAAGAGAGTAAAATCTCCAGGGTTGGTACTGACAAAGATATTAAAGTAGATGTGCGTGTAATAGCTGCAACCAACAAGGATCTTCAACTTGAAATCGCAGAAGGAAGATTCAGGGAAGATCTTTACCATCGTTTGGCCGTAATCCTTATCAATGTACCTTCACTGAATGACAGAAGGGAGGATATTCCTCTTTTGGTGGAACATTTTGCCGCCAAAATTGCTTCTGAGCACGGCTCAGTTACCAAAAAGTTTACAAAAAAGGCACTTGAGCAATTAAAAAAATACAACTGGACAGGGAATATTCGCGAATTAAGGAATGTGGTGGAACGTCTTATTATTTTGGGAGGCACAGAGATTACTGAAGAAGACGTTACCTTGTTTGCGGGTAAATAAATGAGTTTTGAAAGTGCATATGCCGTAAAGTAATTTTACAGAAGTTCCCTTTACCCTATTTGTTGCAATCCTTTAATTTAGCCAGGGCGGTAGCTGTAATTTCTTTTGTTCTCAAATTGTAATATTTTTTAGCGTCGCTAAGTTTTGGTTTTAGTAGCTCCTGTTCACAATGAGCATAAATTTTGTTTGCAAACTCATAAGCCTCTTTGCACTCGACGCTATTGACAACTTCGTCCAGAGAATTCTGATAATTTATCAGGGACAGATCAATTTTTCGTTCCAGTTCTTTGCCAACAGGCATTAGCATACCTAAATTTTCCTTTTCAGCCATTTTTGTATTCATCACCAGTTTGTCATTGGCATATAAACTTCCCTGGTGTTCCTCATGTTCTTTTATTGCTTCAAGGCTTCCGGATGAGTTATCCAATGCTCGTGTCAGAAGTAATTTAGCACTGTTCAGCGATGAAACCCTGGTCGCTTTCTTTAGGTTATCCAGGCTTTCATATATGCTCTCTTTAGCATAATCGCAACCACAAGCTTCAATTTGCTCTTTGGATTTTTCAATGGCGTTAAGTGCTTTATACGTAAAGAATCGCGAAGTATTAATATCTGATGACTCCAAAGCGCGTTCAGTCTGTGATCTGATATACCCAATATTGGAACCTGCATATTCACATGCCTTGCTCATATCAAAAGAGGACATTGAGAAAAGCACAAGCAAAATTAGAATGGCGTTAAAGACCTTCATAGCGTAAAGTATTGATTATGTAAAATTTAGGTAGTGTAAAGATAATGAGAGTAAAGACTGACACCTTATTTATTCGTTTAATTACCCTGTGTTTCCCGTTGAAAGGTCGAATGGTATATTATTGAGGATAAAATGTTTTTTTTGATTTGGGCTTACCTTAGGACAACAAAATATTATATATTGAACCCATGAAGAAAATCGATATAGCTTCGTACAAGATAGTTCCGAGTATTAAATTATCAGATCTCAAAACTTCTGAAAACCTGGATAGCACTGATAAGGAACTCAAAAAAAGCCTGGAAAAATTACGTAAGGACTTAGGTGACTTTCAAAATGTACTATACGCACATGGTAAATACGCTGTCCTGATTTGTCTTCAGGGAATGGATACTTCCGGTAAGGATAGTCTTGTGCGTGAAGTATTTAAAGATTGCAATGTCAGAGGGGTGGAAACTTATAGTTTTAAGGTGCCAACGGAACTCGAGCTGGATCATGATTATCTATGGAGGCATTATATTGCTCTGCCGCCAAAAGGAAAATTCGGTGTATTTAACAGGACCCATTATGAGAATGTCCTGGTAACGAAGGTGCATCCGGAGTATATTTTAAATGAGAATATTCCAAATATAAACTCGGTTGCAGATATTGATCAGGATTTCTGGAATAAACGGTACGAACAGATTACGAATTTTGAACAACACATTTCTGATAATGGAATACTCGTTTTCAAATTCTTTTTGAATATTTCCAAAGAAGAGCAAAGACAAAGATTATTGAGGAGACTGCGTCTTCAACAAAAAAACTGGAAATTTTCGCCGGGTGACCTAAAAGAACGTACTCTTTGGGATGACTATCAGCAATGTTACGAGGAAGCTATAAATAATACATCTACATCAAATGCTCCCTGGTTTGTAATTCCTTCGGATAATAAGAATGCTTCGAGATTAATTGTGGCCACTATTTTATTGGAATCGTTAAAAAAATATAAAGATATTAAGGAACCTGAGCTTGATGATAAAATAAAGGCTAATATTGAAATATATAAATCCCAATTGGAAAAAGAACAATGAAATATTTAGGTTTACTACTGATTCTTTTGGTTTGGCCAGCCTGGTCGCAAACAGATGACAGAGAACAGATAAATGCAATTTATAGCAAATCACTTACGGAAGGTAGGGCTTATAACTGGCTGAATTATTTATCCAATCAGATCGGGGGTCGGCTCTCTGGTTCAGTGCAGGCTGAACAGGCTATAGAATACGCTAAATTGAAAATGGACTCCTTGGGGCTGGATCGTGTTTGGCTTCAGCCTGTAATGGTTCCTAAATGGGTGAGAGGGGCGCCGGAATTTGCCTTTATAGAAAGCAAACCCGGGATTACGAATAACGTACCCATTTGTGCATTGGGAGGATCTATTTCTACTCCTGCCGGGGGTATCAAGGCGAATGTTGTTGAGGTTGGCAGTTTAGAAGAATTGGAAAAAATTGGCCTAGGCAAACTTGAAGGGAAAATAGTCTTTTTCAACGGACCAATGGACCCGACGAATATTGATACATCCGAATCTTATTCGGCAGCTGTGGGTCAAAGGTATTCCGGCGCTGAAGAAGCTGCAAAATACGGAGCAGTGGGGGTCATTGTCCGTTCTATGAACCTGCGGCTGGATGATTATCCGCATACAGGTGCAATGAGCTATGGGGAAACTACTTTAGATAACAGAATTCCGGCAGCTGCCATTAGTACAAATGGAGCTGAATTGTTAAGCGCAACTTTACAGCTTAATCCTGAAATAAAATTTTATTTTAAACAAAATTGCAGGCAACTTCAGGACGTGCAATCTTATAATGTTATTGGGGAGATTAAGGGCAGTACATATCCGGAAGAAATTATATTGGTGGGAGGACATCTGGACTCCTGGGATCTTGGTGATGGTTCGCATGATGATGGGGCCGGATGTGTTCAGAGTATGGAGGTTCTTCGGTTACTCAAATTAACAGGATATAAACCGAAACGAACCATCCGGGCTGTACTTTTTATGAATGAAGAAAATGGTTTAAAGGGTGCATCTGCCTATGCGGAGAGTGCATTAAGTAAAAAGGAGAATCACGTATTTGCCTTAGAAAGTGATTCAGGAGGTTTTACACCAAGAGGTTTTTCTTTTGATTGCCCGGAAACTGATTATGCCAAGGTAGTCAGTTGGAAACCGCTTTTTGAGCCTTACCAAATTCATTTGTTTGAAAAAGGCAGTAGCGGTGCAGATATTGAACCTTTAAAAAATGACCATATTGTACTGGCCGGTTTGTACCCCGATTCTCAGCGCTATTTTGACCATCATCATACGGAGATAGATACTTTCGAGCACGTCAACAGGCGTGAACTGGAACTTGGTGCTGCAACAATGGCCAGTTTGGTTTATCTTTTTGATAAATATGGTACAAGTTCTACAAATACGGAAAGAGGGAAATAATGCTTCCCTTATATTTCTAAATTAGTACCAAATACGTGCTGTAACGGAGAATATATTCGCGCCTGTCAATATAAATTTATTACCTTTGCAGCTTATTAAAAAAATGAGATATGCAAGACGGAATTTACGCAAAATTCAATACTTCGAAAGGAGAAATACTAGTGAAATTAACCTATGAAAAGACCCCAGGTACTGTAGGTAATTTTGTGGCGCTGGCTGAAGGAAACCTGGAAAATAGTGTCAGACCTAATTCACCATATTATGACGGCCTTAGCTTTCACAGGGTAATTCCTGATTTTATGATACAAGGTGGATGTCCATTGGGAACAGGGACAGGAGATCCCGGTTATAAATTTGATGATGAGTTTCACCCGGACCTTAAACATTCGGGACCTGGTGTATTATCAATGGCCAATGCAGGCCCCGGTACCAATGGAAGCCAATTCTTTATAACACATATTGCAACTCCATGGTTGGATAATAAGCATACTGTTTTTGGGAATGTAATTGAAGGACAAAATATTGTAGATGCAATTTCACAAGGAGATTCCATACTTAAGGTGGATATTCTTCGTGTTGGAAATAAAGCAGAATCCTGGAATGCGCAAGAAGCTTTTCGAACTTTTGAAAGTTCCAGGGAAAAAAGGCTGCAGGAGGAAAGAAATAAAGCTGAGGCAGAATTGGATAAAGTGGCGTCGGGTTTTGATAAAACTAAGACAGGGCTTCGTTACAAGATTCTCAAAAAGGGAGATGGCAATAAGGCGGAAAATGGTAACACAGTTTCTGTTCACTACGAGGGTTCACTGACCAACGGACAAATTTTTGATTCCTCATACAAACGTGATGAACCAATTGATTTTCAATTAGGGACAGGACAGGTCATACCCGGTTGGGACGAAGGAATTAGCTTGCTATGTGTTGGCGATAAAGCACGTTTTGTAATTCCTTCTGAACTCGGTTATGGGAGTGCTGGTGCAGGCGGTGTAATACCCCCAAACGCCACTCTTGTTTTTGATGTTGAGCTTATGGAGGTTAAATAAGTGTGTGTTCCTATAAATACTTAGAAGAGTCAGGAAGAACTTAAAAGATCCTATTAAATTATTGTAAAACTTCTTTCAATTAATTGGAAGAAGTTTTTTATTTGGATTTGTTGGCACTAAAAACAAAAAGTATAATATTGATGGCCAGCAAAAAAAATACAATTACAAAAAAAACAGACATAATATCAGGTTAAATTTGTTTAATGGGGGAAACTTCTTAATTATGTAACACTTCTATAACAGTAAACCCTACCAGGTACCTCTAAAAAAGCAACCGTTGATATTATTTACAAATGAGGGGATATGAGAGCATTGATACTTATTGGTAAAATTAAAGAAGGTTGGCTTAAAGATCAAACAAAACCTTTTTAAATTTCAATTTTTGCCCTTTATTTCTCTAATTAAAATTTCAGGAAGGAGGCAAGTAAACAGTAAAGGCTATTTATCTTGTTCTTATGAAGAATAAAAAAGCCTTCTGACATCAGAAGGCTTATATACTTTTTAAAGCTTTTATGTGGTTGGATCCGGAGTCATTCGGAGGTAAGGTTTAATTTCTTTTACCCCTTTGCTAAACATACCTCGGGCTTCATCAGTAGGGATGGAAGGACTAACCACTACGTCTTCGCCATGGTTCCAGTTAGCAGGAGTCGCTACTTTGTGATAAGCAGTTAATTGCAGAGAATCAATCACCCTGAGCAATTCGTGAAAATTTCGGCCAGTGGAGGCAGGATAGGTAATAATCAGTTTAACCGTCTTATCAGGGGCAATTATATACACCGAACGTACCGTAAGATTATTATCGGCATTGGGATGTATCATATCATATAATGTCGATATTTTCTTGTCCTCATCAGCGATAATTGGAAAGTTAACTATGGTGTTCTGGGTTTCATTAATATCCTTTATCCATAAGTTGTGCGATTCCTTACCATCAACACTAAGTGCCAGCATTTTCACATTTCGTTTGTCAAATTCTGCTTTAAACTTGGAAGCTGTTCCTAATTCGGTAGTGCAAACAGGAGTGAAATCGGCCGGATGGGAGAATAGAATACCCCATCCATCACCTAAATAGTCATAAAAATTAATTGTTCCTACAGAAGTTTCAGCGGTAAAATCCGGGGCTATGTCGCCCAATCGTATTGTTGCCATATTTAATTTTTTAAGTTGAAAATTTAATGTTTATAAAAATAGTAGTTAAAGAACTGATTTTGAGAAATACCAGGTTAAAAATCTATTAAATTTTATAGAATTAAATGGCTATGACAGCTGGAGATAAAGATATAACAGCAACATATTGCCTTGGTTTGAAGAACTCAAAATCACTATTTTTGAGCTATGGAAAAAACAAAACTTGAAAAATTGCAATATCCCATTGGAAAGTTTGAAGTGCCTTCTTCAATTTCCGAAGAGCAAGTCGCTGAATGGATTCGTATTTTAGAAGACTACCCACATAAATTGGAATTGCTTGTAAGGACATTATCCACATCGCAATTGGAAACTCCATACAGACCAGGTGGGTGGACTGTACGACAGGTAATTCACCATGTTTCAGATAGCCATCACCACAGCTATATTCGTTTCAAATGGGCATTAACAGAACAAACTCCCGTAATTAAGCCCTATTTTGAAAAGAAATGGGCTGAACTTTTTGATACCCGGACGGCACCTATAGAACTATCGCTTAATCATTTAAAGGCCGTACATGCCAAATTAGTGTACTTACT
>JAHEBI010000410.1 GCA_024642325.1 Eudoraea sp.
AATAAGGGTAGGCCTGGATTGCAGGGTAAGCACCAGTCCAATAATGAACCCTGTAACCATTACCAGAACGAGGGAGCGGTTACCCATAAGATAACACTGTCTGAGCAATTCTTTAAACTCAAAAGGTGGTCTGAACAATTCTTTAAAAAAGCGGCCGGCAAAATATGCAAGTTCCCCTATCTCAATAAAGAATTGTTTTATTCCACCCAAACTTCGTTTTACCGTACTCATAGGTGTTATTTATCTTGTGGCCCTGATACCTCAAATATACCCTTAATACTATAAGTTATAAATGATATAAGTCATACGCGCAGACTGATCTTGCTCATGCTCTCCTTCCTCTATGAGCACTAATTTTATACTGTCTCAGGTAATTCTTTGACATAAGCAATTAGGTAAAAAACCATGACAAAGAATACTCTGAAGCCTGCTCTTATTATTGGATTCTTCATTTGGTGCATAAGTGCTTCCTTAACTCCATAAACCAACTCAAACAACTCACCAAAAGAAACGCAAACAGCTATCAGGGAAATTATACCTGATTCTGCAAAAAACCTCATTGCAGGAAGTTGGATCCATATAAAACAAGATATTACTATAGGTAAATATTTTCAATTCATGGATTCCCTGGTAACCGCCTATGACCCATTGGTGCCTTACACTTTATCCGAACACCTGCTGGTTCATGCCAATCCCTGGATAATTGATACCCTGGCGAATACAGATTACTATCGAATGATGGCAAGGGATTCGTTTGTTTATGATCAGCGCAAGTTGTTGGTCTTAAAATCATTAGACTCCATAATGATCCCGGATTCCCTGTCAGCCGCCCACATCCTTGATTCCTTTCATAAAACCCAACTGGACGTAAATATTCCCGAATATAAACTTCGGATCTATCAGGATACCACTTTACTATTTACCTTTCCCGTTAGGGTAGGGAAAAACGAAAAAAAGTATTTGGCGATGGGTGATAAAATAACCGACTTAAGGACATTAACCGGCAGAGGTAGAATTATCCGCCATGAAAGGTATCCCAATTTTTATAACCCTGTAACCCTTAAACGCTTTTATTTGACCAAAAGAGATGATGATAAAACCACCATTATGCCCCAAATACCATGGATAGAAACAGAAATAAACGGGGTTAGAAATGGACAGATGATACATCCCACAACCAACCCTATAACTTTAGGTAAGGCCAGTTCAAATGGGTGTATTGGAACCAGAGAATCCGATGCCTGGATAATCTATTATTATGCACCACCTGAAACTGCCTTAACTATCCGTTACGATCTGGAAATTACAAATGCTACTAACAAAATGGTACAACTGAAGAATATTTATGGTTATTAATAGTAAACTTCAGCTATATAAACAAGGACCTAAAGAGAATTTATAAATCCCCCGGATGCCTGTTACCAAGCAATGGATTAGTTTAAAGGAACCATTTGCTATAAGCAAAATCAATATTTCCGGTTATATGGATTACAATTAAGCCTATAGCAAATAATTTACTTATGTAATTTAGTCTAATTTGTATTTACCAGAGGGATCTCTGTGGCAAGTTCAGCATTAACCAAATCATTAATTTTATTTTCGATCTGAAAATAAAGTGCTGCCTTGGTTGCGGGAAGAATCTTTTTGAATTTTTTGTAATAGATTTTATTCAGCTTGAGTAATTTGGTCTGATAAGCCAATGAACGATTCACAAGGGCATCGGCTTTTTCATCGGTCATGGACTCATAATTGGCAGCAAAATCCTTAATAATATTTACCCGTTCTGTGTGCACTTTATAAAGTTCGGAATTGTATTCATTGTATAACGCCCAAAACGGGCCGGTTTCAGCTTCGCTAAGCGTCATGGTTTCCGCCACTACAGCCTTCTTTTCTGTATTCAATATATCACGTACAACCTCCATATAATCATCAAAAGATTGAGAAAATGCAGAGTTCATTACCATCATCATCCCGATGACGAGTAAAACAGTTTTTGATTTCATTTTTATGTATTTGAGTTTTTATTAATAAGCGAAAATACAAAAAAACAATACCAGATAAATTCTTTTTTTTTGTAATTCTTAATTGGGAGAATTTCTATACTTTACGTTATTCAGGGAGTTTTTAAAATTCCGTTTTCTACACTTTTAAGGCCAAGTCAGTCCGTAGTCCACTGCCCTAGAAATTTGCCGTAACACCAAAGGAGGGGCCCTTAAATGTCATATTAAAACTACCATCCCATAAAGTTTTTTGAACATTAGCGTAATAATTTAGATATTGATAATTAGCGCTAAAACCTATATTTTTAAAAGCCTGGAAAGTAACCCCCGGACTAAGATTCCATAAGCCTCCGGAATATTCGCCAACTTTTATACCAAACCAGTCAACCGTAGCTGAAAATGCCCATTTTGGAGTAGGGGCCCAAGTGTACCAAATACCAATATTTGGCAGGGGAAGAAATGCCTTTACTCCTTCTCTTCTAAATCCAATTGATGTATCATTCACAAAGGCATTACCTTCAATAAAAGCATTCGTATTAAGTCCGTGAATACCAAGCCCACCACCCAATTCATGCTTCTGTCCGGTACTTATAACTCTCCCAAAGAAGATCCTGTATAAAGACAGTCCATAACCCGCTTTGACTGAACCTCCTGCGCCGTAAATAACATCCTCCCATTCAATATCTTCATCCAATTCTGCTTCTTTTTCTGCCGCAACTCTAAAATACTGTCCGCGTACTGACCAAAATTTAGATTTAGAGAATCTCCAGATAAAATCTAAATTAAGAGTATTTTGAGTCCCCCCCAAATCAAACTTTTCATCAAAATCAATATCCCCTACATCCGTATTAAGGTCACCATTTGCACCCACCGTAACCGATCTTGCTGGTAT
>JAHEBI010000411.1 GCA_024642325.1 Eudoraea sp.
GGGTGTTTTAATCATGATTTTCAGGCCATACAAAATAGGTGATTTAATAGAGGCACAGGGAGTACTGGGAGCTGTTAAGGAAATTGAGATTTTCACCACAAAACTTATTACACCACAAAATAAATTAGCGATTGTTCCTAACGGGGCTATGGCTAATGGGAATATCATTAATTACACGGCTGAGGGTAAAATAAGAGTAGATATTGAAATTGGTATAGATTATGGTGCAGATATAAAAAAGACGAAAGAGGTATTAATGAGCGTCCTTACTACCAATGAAAAGGTATTAAAGGAACCTGCACCTTCAGTAAATGTATCTGAGTTAGCTGACAGTTCCATAAATTTTGCGGTAAGACCCTTCACTAAACCTGAGGATTACTGGGATGTATATTTTAGAACAGTAGAGGGTTGTAAAATTGCGCTTGATAAAGCCGGAATAGAAATACCTTACCCGCATTTACAAATACTTAAAAAGGAATAGCACTAATTAGTATTGAAGTTATATTAAAAGGCACTATAACTTAGAACTGGTTATATAAGAGACGTTTTTAAATACCGGTATAATTGCTGGGGCTAATATTTTTTAATTCGTTCTTAAGGTCTTCGCTTATATCCAAATGATCAATAAATGAAGCGATAGACTCTTTGTTAATTCGTTCATTGGTCCGGGTGAGACCTTTTAATGCTTCATAGGGGTTGGGATATCCTTCTCTTCTGAGAATGGTTTGCACAGCTTCCGCAACAACCGCCCAATTGTCATCCAGGTCTTTTTCAATTTTAGCCTTATTCAGCAATAATTTGTTCAGGCCTTTGAGCGTGGCTTTAAATGCAATAAGGGTATGTGCAAACGGAACTCCTACGTTACGCAATACTGTGCTGTCAGTTAAATCACGTTGCATACGTGAAATAGGTAACTTTGCTGATAAATGTTCAAAAATCGCATTGGCAATCCCTAAATTACCTTCAGAATTTTCAAAATCAATTGGATTCACTTTATGAGGCATTGCGGAAGAGCCTACTTCTCCCTCGGTTATTTTCTGCTTAAAATAATCCATTGAAACGTAAGTCCACATATCTCTATTTAGATCAATAATAATTGTATTGATGCGCTTCAGTGTATCAAACAAAGCAGCCATATGGTCGTAATGTTCAATTTGAGTGGTAGGGAAGGAGTGGGATAATCCCAATTTATCCTGAACAAACTTTTGCCCGAAATTTTGCCAATCCACATTGGGATAAGCCACCTTATGGGCATTATAATTCCCCGTTGCGCCACCAAATTTTGCCGCACTTGGGATATCGTTTAAAAGATTAAACTGTTCTTCAAGTCGAACAACAAACACATTGATTTCTTTGCCTAAACGAGTAGGCGACGCTGGTTGCCCATGGGTTCGGGCCAGCATGGGTACATTATCCCAAATTTTCACCAAAGCCCTGAGAACTTCCGTCAATTCCATAAATACGGGTACATAAACCTGATTCATTGCTTCTTTAATAGAAAAGGGAATGGCCGTATTGTTGATATCCTGGGAGGTAAGTCCAAAATGGATAAATTCCTTGTATTTTTCAAGCTTTAATACATCAAACTTACTCTTAATAAAATATTCCACTGCCTTTACATCATGGTTTGTGGTTTTTTCAATTTCTTTAATGGCCAAAGCATCCTCTTCGGCAAAATTTTCAAAAATATTCCTTAATGATTTGACAGTATCCTCTGTTAATTCAGGAAGTTGAGGAAGCCCTAATTCACAGAGCGCTATGAAATATTCAATTTCAACCATAACCCTGAATTTTATCAGGGCCTCTTCTGAAAAGAAATTTGCAAGTGATTCTACTTTGGATCTGTATCTGCCGTCTATGGGGGAAATGGCGTTTAATTGATTTAACGACATATGCTTTGAGATTGGTTATTTTTTTGAAAGATGTAAAGATACTTATATGCTTGGGAGATAAAAAGCATATTAAGCGGATAGTTGCAATTTTTGATTTTAGCGGGTTAAAATACTTCATATCTCCATTTATTGGTTCTTATTGTTCTTATGGATTAATTCCATAATATGTCTTGCCCTTGCCTTGTAGGCCGCACTTCCCAAACTGTAATTTTGTTCAAGTAACAGCTGGAGTTCCGGTCTGATCCATTTAAATTTTGCACCCAATAAATAAAGGCTGGTCATTGAATAAGCTTTGGCAGCTACTTTATGATCTCCGATAAGCCAATCAAAACAAGAATCCGTAATTTGTTCCAGGTGAATTCCCTTTAATCTGGTCCGGGCGTCATTATCTGAATTGGAAAAATAGGCCTTCATAAGGATTTCACAAATTTTAGCTACCGGCCTTACCGACGAATCTACATGGACTTTCGATATACCTGAGATAAACGTATCAATATGGATCAGGATTTGCTGTAAGTCTCTTTTTGCGACAATTTCCAAAATCCAGCAGGCTTTTGAAGAAGTTACTCTATCATCCTCAAATGCAATTTCCATCAAAGGTTCAATAAAATGAGGGTTGTTAAGTACACGCTGGGCTACTTTAATTCGTTTATCCCGAGTGCCGTCTACATAATTTAATGATTTGAATAATTCAGCTTTGGTCACAAAAATTTGTATTTTGGTCCGATAAAAGTACCCCCAGATGAAAATAATAAAAAAAGTAGCAAAACAGCTATTACTTCTTTTTGTTATTATTCAATTTTTCAGACCGGATAAGAATAGCAACCAGGGTGATCATCTGGCCGGTTTCATAAATGAAACTAATCCCACGGAAGAAGTTAAAGTAATTTTAGCTCAAAGTTGTTATGATTGTCACAGTAACCACACTAAATATCCCTGGTATAATAATGTTGCGCCAGTTTCCTTTTTGATTTCAAGCCATATCCGGCAAGGTAA
>JAHEBI010000412.1 GCA_024642325.1 Eudoraea sp.
CACCCCAATAACATCATGATGGTATCGGGTATACATTCCGTGATTTACAATTCCTCTTATGGTATGTGCCAGGTTGTCGTCATTGGTAAATATTGCCCCGCCATCTCCATAGCAACCCAGGTTTTTAGATGGGAAAAACGAAGTAGAAGCGACATGCCCAATAGAGCCGGCTTTTTTCTTTTTTCCATTTTTAAAAGTGTAATTGGCCCCTATTGCCTGAGCATTATCCTCAATAACAAAAAGCCCGTGCTTTTCCGCTATTTCCATTATGGCATCCATATTTGCGCATTGCCCAAAAAGATGAACAGGCACTATAGCCCTGGTCTTTGAGGTTATAGCCTTTTCAATAGCGACCGGGTCAATATTAAATGTATCCGGTTCAACATCCACCAGAACGGGTGTTAGCCTTAATAATGCAATTACCTCAACAGTAGCTGCAAAGGTAAAATCGGCAGTAATTACTTCATCCCCTGGTTGAAGTCCAAGACCCATCATTGCAATCTGTAGTGCATCCGTACCATTGGCACAGGGAATGACATGCTTAACCTGCAAATAATCCTCGAGTTCCTTTTGAAAAATATGGACCTGGGGTCCATTAATAAACGCTGCAGAATTCAGAATCTGGGCTATAGAGTCGTCAACTTGCTTTTTAATCCCCTGGTACTGACCTACCAGGTCCACCATTTGTAGCTTTTTCATCAGTCTTTATTAAGTGAGTAATAATACAAAAATAAGGAACTGTTACCAATGAAATTTAGCAAAGAAGCGTATTTTAGCTACAAATTCCTGGTACGTGTATATCTTATACAATTTGGCAATTTATATTGCCTCATTCATTCTCCAAATAATTGCCTTTTTCAATTCTAAAATTGGTCTTTTCATCTATGGTAGAAAAAACGTCTTTTCAGATTTGGAAAAAGATATTACAGAACATGATGCCACAATCTGGATACATTCGGCTTCACTTGGTGAATTTGAACAGGGTCTGCCAATAATTGAAAAACTAAAATTGGCATATCCCACTTACAAAATTGTAGTTTCTTTTTTTTCTCCTTCGGGCTTTGAAGTAATTAAGAATACCACCAAGGCCGATGTTGTAACTTATCTACCGCTGGATACACCCCGAAATGCCAGAAGATTTATTAAATTAGTGCAACCCAAGATCGCCATTTTTGTGAAGTATGAAATATGGCCTAATATGCTTAATGAACTTAGCAATAACAGTATTCCTATATTGCTTATTTCCGCAATTTTCAGAAGTAATCAGATCTATTTCAAATGGTATGGAGGGTTTATGAGAAATGCCTTGCAAAAGTTTACCCATATTTTTATACAGGACGGTGAATCTAAAAAATTACTAAGTTCTATTGGTTTGGAAAATACTTCAATAAATGGTGATACAAGATTTGACCGGGTTTCTGAGTTCAAGCAACAGGATAATTCTCTGGAATTTATGGATAGGTTCAAGCAAAACTATCCATGTTTTGTAATGGGAAGTACCTGGCCTAAGGACGAAGAAATATTGATAGATTATATTAATACTTCTTCCCATAAAATGAAATATGTTATTGCACCACATGAAATAAAGACAAAAGAGATAGAGCGTCTGCGAGAAAGCATTCATAAGAATACCGTTTTGTTATCAGAATCTTCAGAAAATGATATGGGAAATGCAGAAATTCTCATCGTAGATACCATTGGGCTTTTGACCAAAATCTACAGTTATGCCGATATGGCCTATGTTGGCGGGGCATTCGCAAAAGGACTTCACAACACACTGGAACCAGCTGTATTTGGTATTCCTGTATTAATTGGCCCGGATTTTGCCGGGTTTAAAGAAGCTGAAGAATTAGTTACGCTGAAAGGAATCTTTCCTATAGGTGATATAGCAGATTTTACAAAGCTCGCCGATAAACTGTTTCTGGATATTGATTTCAGAAGATCAGCCGGAAATATAAATGCTTCCTATATTTCTAAAAACCAAGGAGCAAGCATCCAAATAATGAATCATATCCGTACATTAATATAGTTATTCATTGAATTTCGGATAAAATATTATCATAGTATTATCCAGTTAATAGCGTAGTTATTTAAAAGATAGCCTGGTCAAAAAAACTGGTATATTTTTTGTAATTAACTTCAAAACAAGAAAGATGAAATTTGCCCCTTTTCATATCCTGTTGTTATGCCTTGTGTTTTGCTTTAATTCCTGCAAAGAAATTGCAAAAGATGTGAATGACTCAGATGCAAAACAAAATATAACAACAGATTCTCTTCAGTACAAGGATCTTAATAAAGATCATAGTTTACAACCGAAACCGGGAACTATAAACCGGGAACAAGAACAGCTGGACCGCGCAATTGAAAAAAAGAAAAAGACAAGTATATTAGACTCTTTGAAACCTAAGACTGCCTGACTTCCAAACCAGTTATATTTTCTCTTCCATTTTTTTGCTAGATTTACCAAAACCAGCAAACCATGGACAAAAGAATTTTTAAAATTTCACTAACCGCCGCCCTGGCAGGTTTCTTATTTGGTTTTGACACCGTAGTTATAAGTGGTGCAAATTTGCCCATTAAAGAATTGTGGGACACTTCACCATGGTTCCATGGCACTTTCATTATGTCAATGGCCCTGTGGGGTACGGTAATAGGTTCACTTTTTGGAGGCATCCCCTGTGATCTTTTTGGAAGGAAAAAAACCTTGTTCTGGATTGGTGTATTGTATTTTGTATCTGCCATGGGATCTGCGTTGGCGGTAGACCCTTATATGTTTTCCTTTTTCAGGTTTGTTGGTGGCCTTGGCGTAGGAGCTTCCTCTGTTGCGGCCCCAATTTATATTTCGGAGATTTCATCATCCAAAAATAGAGGACAGTTGGTAGCCT
>JAHEBI010000413.1 GCA_024642325.1 Eudoraea sp.
AGAACCGTCGCCCAGGCAAAAGCATTAGATAACTTAATGGAATCAAAGGAAATGCAAATTGATGCCACTATTGCCCTGGAAGCCAATGATGAAGTACTTATCCAACGCCTATTGGAAAGAGGTAAAATAAGTGGCAGGACAGATGATCAGGACGAGGCTAAGATCAGAAATCGTTTTGAAGAATACAACCAAAAAACATCTCCGCTTAAAGAGTATTATGATGCTCAGGGTAAATTCTACAGCGTAAATGGTATTGGGGCAATAGAGGAGATTACAGAGCGCCTGGGAGGTGTAATAGACACCATACAGGTCGAGGGGTGATCAGACCGTATAAATAGACCAAAAAGGGATACTACTTTTTTTAAAACGAACATTGAACGATGACCGAAGGGAATTTTGTGGACTATGTTAAGATGTATGTTAGTTCCGGTAATGGAGGTAAAGGGTCAATGCATCTACACAGGGAAAAATTTATAACCAAAGGCGGTCCCGATGGAGGCGACGGCGGAAGAGGCGGGCACATTATTATTCGTGGGAATGAAAACCTTTGGACCCTCCTGGAGTATAAATTTAAGCGGCACTTTAAAGCAGGGCACGGGGAACATGGAAGCAAGAACAGAAGTACAGGTGCCGATGGGGTGGATGTGTTTTTGGATGTACCTTTGGGAACCATTGTTCGCGACTCGGAGACCAACGAATTGCTTTTTGAAATTACAGCACATGGCGAAGAAAAAATTGTGGCTGAAGGGGGTAAAGGAGGTCGCGGGAACTGGCACTTCAGAACAGCTACAAATCAAACCCCCCGGTATGCGCAACCCGGTATACCCGGGCAGGACATTCAATTGACCCTGGAGCTGAAAGTTTTGGCAGATGTTGGGCTGGTAGGATTTCCGAATGCGGGAAAATCTACCTTACTATCGGTATTGACATCTGCAAAACCTAAAATAGCAGATTACGAGTTTACTACCCTGAAACCAAACCTGGGAATTGTCAAATACAGGGATTTCAGGAGTTTTGTCATGGCAGATATCCCGGGTATCATAGAGGGAGCTGCAGAGGGCAAAGGTTTGGGGCATTATTTTTTAAGGCATATTGAACGGAATTCCATCCTGTTGTTTTTAATACCTGCAGACAGCAAAGATATCAGCAAGGAGTATGAAATTCTTTTAGATGAACTAAAAAGGTATAATCCTGAACTTCTGGATAAAAACCGATTGGTAACCATCTCTAAATCGGATATGCTGGATGAAGAGTTGATGGACGAGATGAGGATAGAATTGGATAAAGATTTAAAGGGCACTCCGTATATGTTTATCTCTTCCGTATCGCAATTAGGCCTTAATGAGCTTAAAGATAGGTTGTGGTTGCTAATAAACGATTAAGTAATACATTTTTCAGCTTCCCTGTTTTTTTTCTTTATTTTTATATAAAATCGTTTATGAGAAATATAATATACTTACTTTTTTTGGTAAGCGTGTTTTCCTGCAGTGCAGTGCGGGTAAATTATGATTTCGATAAATCTGTAGATTTTAGCAATTACAGCACTTATAATTATTATCCGGAAATACAAACCGGGTTGAGCGATTTGGATTCAAGGCGCCTTTTTAATGCAATTGATTCAACTATGCAAATGAAGGGTATTTTGTTATCGGAGGAACCGGATTTCTATATAAATATTCAAAGCAAATCTTTTGTAACTCCAGGCAATAGTACAGTGGGGGTTGGACTGGGAGGTACAAGTGGCAATGTTGGAGGAGGTGTTTCTATTGGAGTTCCTGTAGGTGGCCCTAATCTGGAACGGGAAATAATTTTTGATTTTGTAGATAGCCAAAAGGACGCCTTATTCTGGCAGGCAACAAGCTTCAGTAACTTTAGTGATAATAGTTCGCCAAACACAAGAGAAAGGAAACTTAATGAAATAGTAGCCAAGGTATTTTCAAAGTATCCCCCGGTTATAAAGCATGGCAAAAAGAAGTAAACGGAATTCTTGTATTACAATAAATCAAGAATTAAGAATAGAAATGACTTTACAGGAATGGTCTTATCCTTCAAATAAAGATAAAATCCTGTTTTTTTAAAGTGATTTGATTAAACCCCCGTCTATAGGAATATTAGTCCCTGTTATATAGGAAGCTTTATCCGAAGCCAGAAAACAAACCAAATATCCATATTCCTGCGGATCGCCAATGCGTTTCATGGGTACCTGCTCTTCCATGGCCTTGCGTACTTCATCTACCGGGATGCCCATTTGTTCCGATTTCTTTTTATTCAAATCTGTTATCCGCTCCGTATCAAAATATCCCGTTAAAATACTGTTTACGGTAATTTTATCAGATGCAACCTCATTAGCTAATGATTTTGCCCATGTGACCACCGCAGCCCTTATGGTGTTTGAGAGCGCCAAATAGCTGAGTGGTTCCTTAACCGATATGGAGGCCACGTTAATTACACGCCCCCACTTATTTTCCATCATGTGTTTTAAAGCCAGCTGTGTAGTATAAACAACAGATTTAAAAAGCAGGTCAAAGGCCTGTTGATAATCCGAAATATCTTTTTCCAGGGCACTGCCCGAAGATGGCCCCTGCGTATTATTCACGAGAATGTCTACCTTATGGTTTTCAAAATATCTGGTAATTTTTTTTTGGTAACTGTTAAAATCCGTAAAATCTACAACCAGATAATCGTGCATGGCTCCTCCATGTTTTGGAAGCCCTTTTGTAATTAATTTTAATTGATCTTCACTTCTGGCCATGAGGGTCACGCTGGCCCCACTTTCAGCCAACTGTTCTGCTATTGCTCTGCCAATACCGCGGCTGCTACCACCAACTAAGGCTCTTTTACCTTGTAAAGAAATCTGCATATATCTACTTTTTGAAAAG
>JAHEBI010000046.1:0-8886 GCA_024642325.1 Eudoraea sp.
CACTCTGGCCAGGGGCAGCAACCAAATATTGTAATCGAGTTTTTCGCCGGCATTTGCCCGTTCTATTAAAGCATCCATAACGGCATTGTCCAAATGATCCTGAAACAGCGTTTCTTTATCCCTCCATTCGGCTACCACGCTTAACATGGGGTCGTACTCAAGATCTGAAGGCATTTGGGTTACAAAATTTTCCACACCAAAATTACTGAGCCATTCCATAATCCCATTGGATGAGATGGTAGACTCAAACTCCCATAAATTAATCCCAAATTGTTTGTAGGCATATGACCCAACTTCTGAACAGAACATGGCCGAGGCATCGTAATAGTCCATTTTAAAGTCGTACGGGATATGCCTGGCCTGGGATTCATTAAAAATATATAAGGAGGCTTTATAAGGGAGCATGGGATTGGCCTGTATTTCTTCCAGGTCTGCCCTGGGTCGCATCACCATAAACCTCAGCTTTTTATCATTTAAATAAGCATCCAGTGAAGCTATGGCCACCCCTTTTTCAATATGGGCTTCCACCAAATAGGGCTCGTTAGTCTCCTGATCTATATGGATAATAGCCACATGTGAAAAATTTCCTGGAAAATCATTTCCCCTCGAAATAAATGCTGAAACCTCTGCTCCGCCACGGCTGACGAGTAAATCCCCGCTATGTACTTTTATTCCCAATATTTCCACCGAAGGGGTGGCGGAAGGTTCGTCATACACATACATGGTTGAAACAAACTGATCATCCCTGGATTGCAATAAAATCTCCTCCACAGCGGCCCTGATGCCATATAGGATGCGATAAGACAGATTACGGGCCTCCGCACTATTCATATCCCAGCTTCGGGCATCTGATTTTAGTTTTTTTCTTAGCCGGTTGTAAAAACGGATATGCCAGTCAGATTTGTTTTCCTGTGCCGCAATCAGAGGGGCAATCCGGAAAAACCTGTTTTCAAGCAAAGGGTAAAAATCATCTTCAGGCCTTGTGGTTTCGGCTTCATAGCTATCGAGTATGCTATCTGTTTCCACAATCATATCCAGCACTAAAGAATCCAATTCTTCAGATGGCAAGGCTTTAGCTGTGAGAAATGTTTTTTCCAAATTTTCCCAAAGGGCATCCTGATTCCAGATAAAAGGGGACTGCGATGCTTTTTGGAGTTCACTTGTATTTTGAGGCAGCGGGATAAGTAGCAGGAAATAGAGCCCGGCAACTATTAGTAAAACCTTAAATATTTTCTTCATACCATATGATGAACCGGGGGGAATAGTCCTTTATCCACGTTGTAAATATAGCACTTTCCGAAACTAACCACTTAAATCTTTTAGTGATTCCACCCCGGCTTCACCATCTGCATTGGTGAATTGCAGGAATGGCGGGGTGGGCTCCAAAAGACAAAAGCCTTCCGTGAGGAGGGCTTTTTTTATTTTCTAAACTCCAAATTTTCGAGGGAATAAGAAAACGGGAAATTTAACGCTTCGAACCCTCAAAAGGGATCATCGAAGTACTTCCCACAGACCTATCAGGCATCCTAAGGCTATTAATGACAGCAGTGCCTCTAAACCTATATTTAGAACTGTAAGGAGGGTATTTAAAACTTCATTTTTGTTTGAATGATTTTCCATAACTTTTTTTTTGAATTTCTACTAGCTATAAGTTACGATTTTAAGAAAAATACCCGGGCTTAAATGTTGTCAAAGGGCTAAAACTTGTGGTTTGATCGTGTTTTATGTGCAGTTTATCGATGAAAACAAGATTCGGGGCTAAAAATAGGTAGAATTTTTGCGGGACTTGTTGAAGATGCCATGAGGCATGATTTGCAAACATCACGCACAGTAAAGGGGTTAACAGCAAGATTAAAAAAAAGGTAAATTGAAGAGCAGTTAATTTTTTTGATTTCCTCTTTTAATCAGTGCGGTAGGTAATCTTACATTTTGGGCAGACCAGCTTTTCATCTTCCTCGTGTAACATAATACCTGCGATGTGCTTGTTGGCATAGTCTTCTACCCAACCGATGTTTGGATTCTTTTCATTGACATCGACATTGTAGTTTTTGACCGCCTCATAAAATTTGCCCCCATATTCCTGTCTTCCCCAGCAGTTTGGGCATATGCCTTCCGGGGCTTCATGTTCTATGGCCGGTTTCTTTTTCTTTAAATATTCCAGGAGTGATTTCTTAAGGGTCATTTTGGATAATTTTAGGGATTAAAAATCCGTTCACATTCTTGAGCTTGGCCGAAGAGTTTATTACTTCTATTAAGTTACAAATAATTCTGCAGGAGGCAGGGTTTTTGTGATTTTTTTAATACCATCTTTATGCCTTTTGGGACCCTAACAGGTAGAACCGGGCATTTGGTTTTAAGAACTATTAATCTTCTATCTTTTAATGAATAATGCCATAAAGGTTTTCATCCAAATAGGTAATTACCGATTTCCCCTCATTATTTAGATACTTGAAGTTTTCCAAATTAGCAATTGAAGAGATCGTAACTGAACGAACCATTTTTGACAGATCCTTTATTCTAAGTATACAATCTAACTCGTCCCTGTTTGCAGTATAATTTTCAAGGCCATTCTCATAATACCCCTGAAGATTCTCCTTATTATGACATTGCGAACTCACCTCCCTCAATTCCAATCTGGCCTTTTTGGGCAACTCATTGAAGTTTTCAATTAGTCTGTCAAAATGTGAGTAAAAAGCATTTAACAAGACTGTTAAAGAATCGTTTCTTATGATTGCCTGATCGCCACTTATTTTAAGTCCGTCCCATGTATTTTCTCCTCTCTCAGTAAAAACTCCTGTTGTTAAAACCCAATTGATATTATTATTTAGGCGATCGGGATCATAAGTTTCTGGTTTTTCTGCATCAATAATAGATAACACTTCAATCCCCGCTTCATATTGATTATGGAGTATTTTCAATATACCTGCAATTTTAAGTATATCATTCTGGAGATCTTTGTACACCAATTTGGTGTAATTGTTCCCTAAAATTTTAGATTTTCGCTCCTCATTCCAGGTATTGATTTGCAGGGCAATCAAAATTCCAATAACCACCAGTATAATCTCCCCTACAGCATACCTGAAGTATTTTAAAGGCTTGTTATCGTCGGCTAGTTTTCTGCGTATTCGCCTAAAAAAATTAATCATAGAGAGGAATTGGTTGATTGTTCATCCTAAGTTACTGAATTATTCAATAATGAAAAGATTGACCTTTTCAGACAATTCCGCTATAATATTAGGTCCCGGATTGTACTCAGAATATCCTCATATTCAATACTTTATAAGCTTAATTCTAAATAACAACCAATTATGAAAAAAATTATTTTTGCATTTGCATTGTTTGTCGCTTTTTCGGTAAGCGCCCAGGACAGCTATTACACCATGTATAGATTTGTCGTGGAACCACAGAACCAGGCCACCGTTTACAAGTTGGTGGATGACTATTATTCCAAAAACAAGCCTGAGGGGTTTTTGTCCGCCTCTTTGAAAATGACTTTTCAGGGGGTAAGACCAACCATTTCAATTTTTTTTCCGGCTCCCAGGAGGCTTTGGGAAACATGTACGGAGGGGGCCCCAACGACTCTTTTTCACTTTTCCTAACACGCCTGAACCAGCATATTAAGGAAGGGGCCGGCTCTGGTATGGGCAGGAATATTTCCTTAATTGGGGAGACCGGTGTGCGCTACTGCGCCCAACGGGTTTTTTTACTAGATGTTAAAGACACGGAAGCCTTTGACACAACACATCAAAAATTTTATTCCGCACATAATCCGGCAGGTGTGTTGGTAAATATGGGTGCTCCGGGAGCAGGACTGGGATCGGGTGATTTCAACCGCTGGGTGATGGTTGGGTTTGCAGACATGAAGACGGCAATTGGCGGAGTTAATACTATGCTTACGGGAGATGCCCTGAAAGCGCGGGAGAAGGCCTGGGAAGATTTTGTGGCAAGTAACGGAGGGGTAGAAATGGTAGGTTCCGGCCTGCGGATCCTCCTGGGTGCCTGGTAAACTACAAAGCCATTTTAAACTCACATTCAATTTAGAAGGTTTTTATCCTATAAACAGAAAAGACCGGTATTCAGGGAGTACAGGTCTTTTTTGACATATTTATATCAGGTAGAACGGAGGGTGTCTAAAAGGCATCGGTAACCGGCTGTCTTAATAATGATTTATCCTATTTCTCCTTTAATTTTAAACTACTTATTGTGGCGTTAATATCATATGCCGCCCAGTGAAAATAGGTAACTGCTCTATGGGTTAATATTAAGAATATAATTATCCCCGTTAGTAATGCCCCTATCCATAGCAAAGTATCTACTCCGCTTACTATTTTTACGATTGAAACAACACAGAAAAAGAGACTTGCCACCATTAGGTTATGTGACATTGCGCAATAAATATTCCAGGATTCAACATATTTAAAATTCATAGGACTATGTTCTCTTAAAAGGGCATATTTGTTAGGAACTGAAAGGTTGGTCTGATTCGAATCATCTAAAATACGATTCCCAAATAATTTAAATCCAATAGTTTTGTATAAGAATCTACCCACCGGATAAATACAAAAGCCAATAACATAAGCAACAATAACCATAACGGTACCCAATCCAATATCAAATTTTTTGGTCATAGAAATAGCAGTGTCAATGTTATTTATGGGAACTGCAAGAATTGATAGTGAAAAAATGATAAATAATCCCGGAATTACATATCCAAAAAAATCAAACGCATGTTGTACAAGTTCTTTCATAATATTTATAGTTAATTAGATTCTTAAAAGTAAATGGAATATTCCAAATTCAATTGGAATGGTTGTCGGATATTTTTGAAAACAGGTCATGATTAAGGGGATTCTAATGCACGAAACTGGAAAAGGAGGGCATTTGCAGTTGGGAACTTCTAATTTCCTGATAAGTCAGATTGCGATACTTTTATCTGATATATCATTGATTTCAACCTACTTATGGCATTTATTAGCTCAATCTAATTTACATTGTTTGGCAGAACAATATAAAATCTCACATTAAAACGCTCTTTAGTTTTCTTCCACAATAAAAATGGAAAGCATATTGAGCGGTTAATTTGTTATCTTGGAGAATAGGAATTTACAGAATTTATATTTCTAAGATGTAATTTTGATCAACTAAGTCAACGATATGATAAATGAACCACCTATTAAGAATTCAGTTTTAAGAAGCATAATTAAATTCATTAATAATAGGGAATGTCTGGTGATTTTGGGCCCCCATTTATTGAGCAACAAAGAAGGAAAGAGTATTAATGCCCAGTTAAATACATATCTTGTAGATGAACTTGAAGATGATGTAAAGTATTATGATGAAGAGGGTTTTTTGAGCTTTGACCAATCCTTTAGAGATGCAGAAATAAAAGATTGTATCAAAATATTTTTCGATGATTTAGAACCCAATACACTCTATGAAAAAATAGCGGAAATACCATTTTCAACTATTATAAACACCGCTCCTGATAAAACACTAAATAAGGTTTTTGACCAAAAGGGAAAAGGATATGACTACGATTACTATATAAAGCCGGAAGATGGAGATGAATTTGTCAAAGAACACATAAAAAAACACGCTACATACATCTACAATATTTTTGGCGATTATGAAAATATGGATTCCATGATATTAACCCACAAGGATTTATTTGATTATTTACAAAGTATTATAAGCACTACAAATCTTAATATTAAAAACCAATTAGAAAAAGTGGAGACTGTCTTGTTCTTTGGATTCAGTTTTGATAAATGGTATTTTCAACTCTTGCTTTGGATCATGGAGATTAAAGAAAAAAGAGCTAAGATGCCAGACATCAAGCAAGCAAATATCAAGGAGTTTTATAGTAGTGAGTTTAAAGTAAAGTTTTTTGATGTGGAGACTGCTTCGGTCATTATTGACCAATTATACCAGGCAAAATTAAACGGAGAAATAGTTGAACAGGAGCCCATTCTCTTTCAACCACAATTGTTCATGAGCTATAACTGGGAAGATGAAAGTAATGAAATGGCAAATAATATAGAAAAAACCCTGCCAGATCATGGCATTTCCTTGATTCGTGACAAAAAACATTTAGGCTATGGAGATCTTATTAAAACTTTTATGAATCGGATAAATGAGGCAAATGGAGCAATTGTAATTATTAGTGACGCATATTTGAAATCAAAAAATTGTATGTACGAGTTGACCAGTCTTTATATAGGTGATCAGAAGGATGAGGAAAGTAATGAAGATGTAGCTGCTCTAAAAAAGGATAATACTAAACGAAAAGAGGCTTTTAGGAATAGGATTTTTCCAATATATATGACTGATGCAAAAATTTTTGATGACAAAGACATACAAAAATATCAGGATATTTGGACAATTCTAATGAAAGAAAAAGGCGCGGAGGCAGATCCTAATAAGCCAGGATTTAAGGAATATCTGGAGGAGTTTCAGGTAATCCAGCAAATAGAAAAGAATTTCACTGAAGTCATAATGCTGTTAAAAGGCCTTAATGGTACTACTCCTGAATCGCATATAAACTCCGGGTTTAAGGAATTAATTGATTTAATAAAACAGAGGTTCTAAAAGCACAAGAATCTAACCTTAAATTTGAGTTTCAATAGGCAGCAACTGATGAAAGAACAATACAGATATCCAGGGACCCGACCTTTCGAACCGAAGGACAGTAACCTGTTTTTTGGGAGAGATAAAGATATAAAAAATCTTTCCGAGCTTATAGTGCTTGAAAAACTGGTGGTACTTTTCAGCTCGTCGGGTTACGGGAAATCCTCATTGTTAAATGCAGGTGTTATCCCCAAACTACGGGATGAAGAAGGTCATTTTATTATCAGTATAGGTCTTAAGACCCAGGATAAAAAAACCCCTTTTGAGTTGCTTTTAGATGATTTGAAAAGCGATGAAAGCACCTCTGGTTTCCTGGCCGATAAATTGAATATTGTTCGCGAACTGCCGGGAGATGATACGGCTATGTTGTGGTACTACATCAAGAATATTCAACTTTTAAAAGACAACAAAGAAAATCCTTTACACAAATACAAATCAATTACCCTGGTTTTTGATCAGTTTGAAGAGCTGTTTCAGTTAGAGGAATCCCAGGTGGAAGCCTTTGGCCGGATGTTGGCTACCTTGCTTCATAGCATTTCACCGAAATCTGTGCGAGATCTGTTGAGCAATAAATCGAAATCAGGATCAAATCCTTTTGCAAAGGATGAATTGGACGAATTGTATAAACCCCTGAATCTGAAGGTGGTTTTTTCCCTTCGCAACGACTATTTATTTGAGCTTGACAAACTTAAAAAGTTCCTGCCAGAAGTCTATACATATACCTACGAGTTATTGCCGCTCAATGAAATACAGGCGCTGGATGCACTCATAGATCCGGCAGCAAAGGAAGGAAATTTTCCTTCCCCGGAATTTTACTATGCGAAAGAGGCAACGGACCTTATTTTCACCAGCCTAAAAGATAAAAATAATCGTATTGAAACCTTCATGTTACAACTGATCGGACAACATGCCGAACAAATGGTCATTAGAAGGAAACAGAAAAAGGATAACATCACTAAAAGACAGATAAAAATTGAAGCCTTCCTGCAGCGACTGATAGGGCAAAAGGCCAAAAACAAGCTTTTAGGTTGGAAGCATAAAAAGCCACATGCCAATAAATTTATAGTTAAAAAAGGTGATCTGGGGAATCTTAAAGTTATTTATGAGAACCATTACAATGAAATAATTTCAGGCCTCTCACCGTGGTGGAATCCTTTCAAAAAGATAGGCGCAAGAAAACTGATTGAAAAGAAACTGATTAAAAGGCGTAAACGGGAGGTTGTTGCTGAAGATAAGCTTACAACAAAGCATGCATCGTCCAAGTTTTTTTCAGGCAGAATATCTAAAAAGTCACTGAAAAAACTGGAACAAGAACTTTTAGTTCGGGCAAGTAAAAACCCTGACCGGGATGGCCATACTTATCACGAATTGAGCCACGACACCATGGTGGAGCCCATACTGATGAGTAGAGAAAAACGCCGGAAAAAGGAGGTGATAGCCTGGTTATTTACAATTGGTATTTTAGCCCTTATATTAGGATTTTGGTTGGGATATAACAAACCACCCGTAGGAGAAGAAAATGGCAATCCATCCAGTGACCCCACAACCACAACGGTAGAATCGTTTCCTCCCGAACCCAAAATAGAAATAATAAAATTTGTCCCTATAAATATGAACTTTACTGTAGAGACACTTTGTGAAAATGCAAGTGTCAGCATTTCCACAGGGAATGGCGAGGGGTATGTATACCAAATAGAACAGCCAGATGGCACTAAGCTTGAGTCGCAAGCCCAGGATACTATATTTGATTTATTACAAATTGGAAATTATACCATTAAAGTTACCGAAACTAGCAGTGGAACTACATTGACAAAAATATTTAATGTGCCCAGGTGTAATGAACCTAATACATCTAAACCGGTTGAACCTGTTAAACCCAATCCACTACCTAAACCATATTTAAAAATGGCAGGACCTGATCTCTCTGATTCTGTTAAAATTAATACGACACCCCCTAAAATAGGTGTTCCTAATGTTGTAACTTATGATACCTGGGTTACCAGATTAAGGGCAATAAAAGACAAAGTGCCTGAACCATGTGAAAAGAGTAAAGTGCGCAGCTGGCACTTTAATGAGGATGAGGTGCATCTTATTGCGATACGCAAAGATACGGCTGAGGATCCAACCCAGGATGAGGTACTATTACTTTTGCTTATCGCCGGCAAGGTAATTCCCTTTAAGAGCTACATTCCTCATCTGGAAGGAGATTGTATGCTGGCAAGACAGAAAAGATATGACCTGCGTGTTTCGCTCCAGCGT
>JAHEBI010000046.1:8896-10692 GCA_024642325.1 Eudoraea sp.
CTTGGTTTCAAAGCGATTTAAAAACCCTGCAGGTGACGCAGTTGTTTCTATGCAGGAAAATGTGCACAATGACCCCTATGATATATTTGCCGCAAAAATTCGGGAGGCAAAACCAAAAACGGATGAAGTCTATTACACCTTTTTAGACGAGGAATATTTGGATGATCATGCCAGATTTGATATTAATATTGTATTTGACGATTCGAAGACCGAATATCTGTATCTGCCTTTTGAAATGTAACTATTTTCTGCACCTTAAAATATTTTCAAAGAACAGAAATCTTGGCAAAAAAATAAGCAGCGGAGGGATTAATTTTTCCCATCTTTTTCTTCCTGTAAGCATCTCGAAACCGTGGCATACAAATCATCGGTCCCCCAAATAGAAAAGATAACGGCTCTGTTTAACAAGACAAAAAACAGGAAAACAGAAAAAAGGAAAATGGGCAACCATATATTTAAATAACCATGAAAACTGGTCCAATTTAGTATTATTTTAAATATTTTGGACACCGACACCAAAGCCAGTACCAGGCTTGCCATAGCAAGGTTATGAGCCATAGCACAATAGGTGAACCAACGTTCTATATATTCAAAATTTTTAGGGCTTTTTTCACGGATTAGAATAAAATTATCTGAAACCCCCATTTTCACATTGTATTTTTCCTTCATATCCAAATTATGCTTAGCCTTCTTTTCTTTCTTCTCTTTTTCCTTTTTGGGCCAAAGTATTTTACCCAGGTTTTGGTATACGTATTTACCAAATGGGTTAACGGCAAAACCAATGATATAGGATACAATAATTATAACTGAACCATCACCCGCTTCAATCTTTGCATTTGTTCCCAGCCAGGTGAAAAGTTCATCAGGGGCTATTGGGGCATATAGGAGAGTTAATGAAAAAAAAATGACCATTCCGGGTATTACATGGCTAAAAACGTCATAGGTTAACTTAACAAGGTCATTCATATGGGCAATAATTTAAGATGGTTATTCAACTTTTCTAAACAGCGATTTTAGTGTAAGATCTGCCCTCAGATACTATATATTCGAGGCTTTCTTCCGCATTTTCAAACACTTTGTATTTTTTAAACCTTAAAAGCGATTCTTCCGAAACACCGTTAAGTTTTATGCCAATAATATGTTTATTCAGGGCCACGGCTTTTTGAAATTCCCAATTTATATGTATACTTTCAAAAGTATGGTTCCCCAATAAAAAGACCACAAAGTCGGCTATTGAAAATTTATCAGACACATTTTTTTTCCATTTAGGATTTCGGTCTATTTCTTCCAGTATTACAAGCTCATTTTGGGATTTATTTTTTAATATATTTATCACCTTTATACCCTCAAAGTCATCAATACTTCTAAAACATACAAACAGGTTCATGGGGTAATTAAAGATATTTTACAACTACAATATAAGCATTTTCAAATATCCTGGTTTGGGTAAATGCTTTGTTTACATTAAAGTAAAAACCAGGGGTCATTTTTTCAGTGAGAACTAATTGGGGGTCTTCTTTGCTTTAAACTCGTCAAATTCTGAGGGGGTATCTACTTTGGGAAAAGTATTGTTTCTCATATCCGTATCGGCAAACTCAAAATCAGGGTCTAAATTCACTTGTGAAACCTCTTTTTCTTTGATAAAAGTCCTTTTAATTTCGTATTCGTTCCCGCGCCAAACTTCTGCCGGCAAGGTGTCTATCTCTTTGGACCCGTCGGTGAATATCCATTCTATGGTTACAGGCATCACTAATCCACCTACATTTTTAATGCTCACTACATAAATGTTTTTACCG
>JAHEBI010000414.1 GCA_024642325.1 Eudoraea sp.
ATAAACTGATACTGTCTCCCTCAATTACCGCCTTAAAATCAGCAGGATTTATTAAATTGGAATAGGTATACGTTTTATGTTCCAACTCATTTTTTTTATTGGAATTATTCTCCTTACAGCCAAAAAAGGTTGTAGAAATAAAAATTATAGAAATAAAGGAATTGATCTTCATAGTGCTTCAAATATTAGGCCCTTAAAAATAGGGAAAAGTTTGAAGGAAAGGAGTGTCGAAAAAGATTATTGTCAGTATTAAACGAATAATCTTTTGTAGGCGAATGCATTTGTGCCAGAAGAAACATTTTTTGAAATTATATTCTTAAATTGGCCCGATGCAACGATTTTGTACTAAGATAGTAGTCCTGCTGCTTTTTGTTCAATTTTCTCTAAGGGGCCAAACTCAGGAGGATAAGGTCCTCCATTTTGCAGCCGGTGCCGTTTCCGGTGCAGCCGGTGCATTTATAGCTTCCAAAGTAACAGACAGAAACCGTTTTTGGACAGTTACAGGATCGGTTGCAGCCAGTCTTTTGGCGGGTTTAACCAAGGAAGCTATTGATAAAAGCAGAGGAAGTAAATGGGATAACGGAGATCTCGCAGCAACAGTTTTAGGCGGGGTTACCGTTGGGGTTAGCATTGAATTGTTTTCCAAAAAAAACGGGAAATACTATGTCCGAAAAAACAAATCTTCCAAAAAAAGGAAAAATAAATAGGTTGCGTTTTAGGGTCTTAAAGCACTTAGATATATCATGGTTTTACAACCACTCTCTTCGCTTAAAGTAATAAAGCATCCCCAAAAATATGACAAGCATTACACCCCATAATATAAAATACCCATATTGAAATTTAAGTTCAGGGATGTTTTCAAAATTCATTCCATATATACCTGCAATAAAAGTTAGCGGGATAAAGATGGTTGCCATAATAGTCAGTACCTTCATTACTTCATTCATCCGGTTGCTGATTGTTGTCATGTACATATCCATCAGACCCCAGATCAATTCTCTTTGAATATCTATGCTTTCAGATACCTGAATTACGTGATCATACAAATCCCTTAGGTATAATTGGGTCTTTTCACTAATGAGCGAGTCGTCAACTTTATCGATATGGTTAACGACATCTCGAAGGGGATAAACTGCGCGGCGTATTTTTAGAATTTCCCGTTTGAGACCATGGATTTCTTGAATAAGATCGTTGTTTGATTTTTCTTCAAATAAATTTTCCTCCAATTCTTCAATCTTTTCGCCCATTACTTCCATTAGGTTAAAATAATTATCAACTATAGCGTCCATAAGCACGTAAAGCAGATAGTCTGCCCCATTGCTCCTTACCCGGCCTTTATTATTTCGCAAACGGTCCCTGACGGCATCAAAAACATCACCATCCATTTCCTGAAAAGACAATACATAATTGGAACCCTGAATGAAACTTATATTTTCGAATTTTAGATTCTGATCCTTATCAAAATAAAGCATTTTCAAGACTACGAAAATATATTCCTGATGCTCTTCCAGTTTGGGCCTTTGCTTGGTATTGGTTATATCTTCAAGGATAAGCGGATGCAGCTCAAAATCATTCCCTAATTTTTCAATCTCCTTTACATGATTGAGTCCGTTGACATTAATCCATGTTATGGTCTCCTTATTTTCATAGGTAAAGGCTTCTTCAATATTTTTCAGTTGCTTTTCATCCAGATAGTCCTTGTTATAATCAAAAACATCTATAAATAAATTTTTATTGGCCTTCTTCCCAACATAGACAACAGTACCCGGGGCTAATCCTGTTTTTTTGGCCGCTCTTGATGAATTTTCTTTTTGCATGTCTTAAGTTTATAGTATTACAATGTAGGTTATTTAGGATAGTTCTACAAGCGTATGCCTGATACTAATGGGTACTTTGTTGATTGAGAAGAGATGTCCTGTAGTTATTTTAATAAGCAAAAAAGATTATTGGTAAATTAACAGCCATTGGTATATTTTTGGACATAAGTAAATTTACTTGCAACAAGAAATCTTTCTTTAATTTAGAGGTTGAAATCATATGTGATTTAATCTGTTTTTTGTATACTGTTGAACATATATTTAGTATACATTTATTCCAAATAGAAGTGCTATAAAATGAATTTGAAAGACGGAGTTAAAACCGCAGAAAATAAAGTCTCTGCAGAGACCAGTAACTTAAGTTTATATGTCAGGAATAAGGAAAATCCTTTGATAGACAGGTTGGAAAGTTATGAGGATATTACCAATATTGAAGTTGGGGATACTGGGCTGTACAGGGCCAAGACACTGGAACGAGAGTTTAATATTCGACAGCTTTATACAAAATATGAAGGTGACAACCCCACCGGAACTCAAAAAGACCGTATAGCTTTTGCCCAGATTTATGATGCATTGCGAAGGGAGTTTGATGTAGTTTCACTTGCAACTTGTGGCAACTATGGTGTGGCAATGGCACTGGCTGCCAATTTAGCAGGAATTAAATGCAAAATATTCATTCCTGAAGCATATCATACTGAGCGTATCAAGGAAATGGAAATGCTGAATGCAGAAATTATACGGCTACCGGCCAGCTATGAGGAAGTAGTTATTAAGAGCAGTAAACTGGCTATACAGAACGAGTGGTATGATGCAAATCCGGGTGGGGCCAATACCCCTTTGCAAATTTCTGCCTATTCAAAAATCGCCGACGAAATTGTGGAAGACCTTGGGGACGCCCCTAAATATTGTGCGGCTCCCGTATCTAACGGTACGCTTTTTGCCGGAATTTACCGCGGTTTTGTGAGTTTGTATAAAAGAGGAAAAACCTCAAGAATTCCAAAGATGATAGCGGGTTCATCCAGTAGAAAGAACCCAATAGTGCAGTCATTTAAACTAGGAT
>JAHEBI010000415.1 GCA_024642325.1 Eudoraea sp.
CTTTTCGGAGAAAATTCCAGAAGTTCTCTTATTATCCTAAGTACGTGGCTTTTCCCTTTTTTAGGGGGAATAAAAAGTTCAATTTCATCGGAAAAAAGTATAAGACCAATTTTATCGTTATTCTGAAGGGCAGAAAAGGCCAGCGTGGCTGATATTTCTGTAATTATGTCCTTTTTGAACTTATTTATTGTTCCAAAAAGCTCTGAACCACTAACATCTACCATTAACATCATGGTTAGTTCTCTCTCCTCCTCAAATACTTTTACAAAAGGTTCATTATATCTGGCCGTCACATTCCAATCAATACTTCTTACATCATCACCGAACTGATATTGACGGACTTCACTAAAAGTCATTCCACGACCCTTAAATGTAGAATGGTATTCCCCTCCAAATATATGATCTGAAAGACGACGGGTCTTAATCTCAATCTTACGAACTTTTTTTAATAACTCCTTGGTATCCATTAGGGTTCAAGCTTTTTAGTTTTATAAGCCAATGCCTTTTATGGTATTGAACTACATAGGTTGAACTATTATGGCACTTCAATTTCGTTAACAATCCGGTTGATTATTTCTTCTGAAGTAATATTTTCTGCTTCTGCTTCATAGGTAATACCAATTCTATGCCTTAGCACATCGTGTACAACTGCACGTACATCTTCCGGAACTACATATCCTCGTCTTTTTATGAATGCGTAACATTTAGCAGCATTGGCCAGATTTATACTTCCACGAGGGGAAGCCCCAAAACTTATGAGCGGCTTAAGATCTGCCAAATCATATTTTTCAGGATAGCGTGTGGCAAACACCAAATCCAAAATATATTTTTCAATTTTTTCATCCATGTAGACTTCTCGGACAGCCTGTTGAGCACTAAGAATTTGTTTAACCGATACTACAGGCTTAACATCCTGAAGTATTCCCTGAAGGTTTTGTCGGATAATAAGCTGTTCTTCATTCATTTTAGGGTAATCAATAACCGTTTTTAACATAAAACGATCCATCTGCGCCTCGGGGAGAGGGTAGGTACCTTCCTGTTCCACCGGATTTTGAGTGGCCATTACCAGGAACGGTTTATCAAGAATGAAGGTTTCGTCACCAATGGTAACCTGTTTCTCCTGCATGGCTTCCAGCAATGCAGACTGCACCTTTGCCGGAGCACGGTTAATTTCATCAGCTAAAACAAAATTGGCGAATATGGGCCCCTTCTTAATAGAGAAGTCGTTTACTTTCATATTATAGATCATTGTGCCTACAACATCTGCCGGTAAAAGATCCGGAGTGAACTGAATTCTGCTAAAACTACCTTTAACGGCTTTTGCCAGAGTAGTTATTGCAAGAGTCTTTGCGAGTCCGGGAACTCCTTCCAATAAAATATGTCCTTGACCTAAAAGTCCAATTAATAATCGTTCTATCATATGCTTTTGACCTACAATAGCTTTATTCATTTCCAGAACAAGCAGGTCTATAAAAGCACTTTCCTGTGCAATCTTTTCGTTAACCGCACTAATATCTACAGTAGTATTTTCCTCCATTAATAAATATTATTTTTTGGTTTAGTATATGTTGATTTGATAATAGGCCGCAAATTGAAAATTTATTTATATAAGTGCTGTTAATGATTGGTTAAAAAATGGCTAGAACCCCAAGTTTTATGAAGTATTTAAGGGATTTATTTTATAATTTCACATACTTATGAAAAACCTGATATCTTATTCAAAAATTATAGCTGGAACCATGACATGGGGAAGCTGGGGGAAGAATCTCTCAAAAGAGGAAATATCGCACCTTATTGGCTATTGTGTTGAAAATGGAATCACCACTTTTGACCATGCCGATATTTACGGTGGTTATGAAAATGAAGAAGTTTTTGGAAATGGATTTTTCCATAGTAAAGTGCCCAGGGAGCGGGTACAACTAATTACTAAATGTGGCATACAATATGTCTGTGGGGCAAGGGACAATAAGGTAAAACATTATGATTATTCCAAAGATTATATCATTTGGTCTGCAGAGCGCTCCTTAACCAAACTCAAAACTGATTATTTAGACCTTTTTTTGCTGCACAGACCGAGCCCTTTGATGCAACCTGATGAAATTGCGGAAGCTATTCTTCATTTGCAAAAGGAGGGGAAAATACGAGAATTTGGAGTTTCTAATTTCTCACCTTCGCAGATTGCTCTTTTGGAATCGGTAATACCCGTGAGCGCGAATCAGGTCGAGTTTTCCTTAACAGCTGAAAAGCTTATGCATGATGGGACTTTAGATGATTGTATCATGCATAATCGGACCGCCATGGCCTGGAGTCCGCTGGGTAGTTATTTCAGGAAGAACAACAAAGCCAGGAAGCGAATAAAGAAAGTTATAAAACGGCTAAAAAAGAAATATGAAGCAGATAGCAGCCAAATTCTTCTGGCATGGATATTAAAACATCCTTCCAAGGTTCACCCTGTTGTTGGCACCACCAACAAAGAAAGATTAATAGCTTCTGTAAAGGCAACTGAAATTGATCTGGAACTGGAAGATTGGTTTTTATTATTAGTCGCATCACAGGGACATAAAGTACCTTAATGAGCATCAATCCAAATAATTTTATGAAAAAAACAGCATTTATTACAGGCGCAACCAGTGGCATAGGTAAGGCCACAGCGCAACTTTTCGCATCACAGGGTATCCGATTGATAATTTGTGGACGCAGAAAAGAACAATTGCTAAAATTGCAAAAGGAATTGGCACCCCTTACAGATGTCTATACCCTGAATTTTGATGTAAGGGATAAAAATGCGGTTTCAAAAGCCATTGATTCATTGCCCCAGGAATTTTCGCAAATAGACATTTTGATTAATAACGCAGGTAATGCCCATGGCCTG
>JAHEBI010000047.1:0-2505 GCA_024642325.1 Eudoraea sp.
TCCAGCAAATAAGTTAGTCCATCGCAACCGAAAAATCGTAGAAGGTTATGCAGAGTCAACCACGGCCAGTTGTTCCGTGAAGGATAAAGATTAAAATCAATATGGGATCTTACAAATACCTGGCTAAAAAATTTGGTCATATAAACCATGGCAGGCTGATCGATATCATTTTGGTTGATTTCCAGCTGTGTTACATTTATTTATTACTTATTAAATTACTGAACGGCATACTTTAGACCTTCTTTTCAACGCAATACAATTTTTGGATATCAATATTGATCTGAATCCCCGGTTTGCAGATAAACAAGGAGTGACAAAGCTTAAGGATAGAGGTATTGGACTTCCGGAGAATGAGCAGTAAATCAGTTGAGGGAAGTAATTTTACCAAAGACCACCACAAGTCTATCAGACAACTATACCGTACGATAATTGGCTGGATGAAAAATTATAAGAAAACATAGCAATGGCATATAACATCATCATAGGGAAACTTGCCGATGAATCTATTGAGATGGCCGAGCGAAAAGGTATTGGTCATCCTGATACTATTTGTGATGAGATCACCGAACAAATTTCAGTTGAACTTTGTCACTATTATTTGAAAATATTTGGCGCAATCATGCACCATAATATCGATAAGGCCCTGTTAATTGGAGGACAATCCAAACCAGCCTTTAACGGCGGAAAAGTAATCACACCCATATCACTGATAATATCGGGAAGGGCTACTTCTCAAATTGGAGATAAAAAAATTCCTATAAAAGAAATTGTCGTTGAAACAGCTCAAAATTGGATCCGAAAAAATATTCGCCACCTTGATGTTTCAAAAGATATTCAAATTACTTCAATGATACGTCCGGGAAGCTCTGATTTAATAGAGCTGTTCAATCGTTTTGGAAAAGGTGAAATTCCGTTGGCCAATGACACATCGTTCGGTGCTGGTTTCTATCCAACAACATTAGTGGAAAATACTATCATTACTATTGAGAAATTATTGAATGCGGCTTCGACAAAACATAAATTTCCTTTTATTGGAGAAGATATTAAGGTAATGGGCGTTAAGGATCCTTCCGGTAGTTATTTTACCATAGCCATCGCAATGATTGATAAATATATTTCCGATTTGAACGACTACGTAAGTAAAATTAAAACGGTTAAGAAATTTGTTGCTGCATCATTAAATTTATCAGAAACAACTATTTACATTAATACAGCAGATGATTATCATCGTAAGAGTATTTATCTTACCGTAACCGGCACAAGCGCTGAAAATGGTGATGACGGACAGGTAGGCCGAGGAAATAGAATCAACGGATTAATTACCCCGTATCATCCAATGAGTCTGGAAGCAACTTCCGGTAAAAACCCGGTAAGTCATACCGGTAAAATATACAATTACTTCGCAATGGATCTGAGCCGTGCCATTGTTGAAAATGAATTTGCAGATTATGCCCGTGTTTATGTTGTTTCCCAAATAAGCAAACCAATAAATGAACCGCAGCTATTACATATCCAATTAAAGAACAGGAAAACCGATAAAGCAGCTATTGCGAATTTGGCTAAAGAAAAGTTGAAAGGTCTTTCTGATTACTGGAAGCGAATAATATACTTGTAAGGACCTCTAACACAAAAAGTTTTCAACAGCATAAATGCCCGAACCAGGCCTTATTTGGAAGTTCAGAAGGATTTTAATTTAATCCATATTTTAAAGGTCTCATTGGTATAAAAAAATGGATTTTTATAAACCTGGTTCCTTTATATTTTATACCTCAAATACGATATTTGCTATGATGTAAAACATGAAGTGGTTATTACAGAAATTTTCCGGGATTTTCCTTGAGGACAAATGATTTGGCAGTAATGTGGACAACATAAGTGTTATGCCTAATTATAATCAAAAGTCTGAAATATAATAGCCTCCATTACAAAAATTGTTACTTTTAAGCCCCGAGTATATCTATTCTTCTCCCAAATTAAGGAAAGTATTCCATGCTTAAAAAAATACTAAAAATCATTTCCGTCTTATTCCTGGTTTTATTGACTGCTTTCCTGGCCATTTATTTTTTTGTAAAAGGCCACAAAGAAGAAGTGGTTAATTTCCTTGTTCATACCATCTCAGAAAACCATAATGGCACAGTAAATTTTGACGACATTTCGATGAGCAGTTGGGGTA
The DNA here is from genome assembly GCA_024642325.1 of Eudoraea sp. Taxonomy (GTDB): domain Bacteria; phylum Bacteroidota; class Bacteroidia; order Flavobacteriales; family Flavobacteriaceae; genus Eudoraea. The sequence goes on from JAHEBI010000047.1 coordinate 2,174, forward strand.
ATTTCCCAAGTCCGGCGTTCCATATCAAAAATATGGTGCTTAAAGATTCTTCGGAATATAAACAAACCCGGTTTGAAGTGAAGGAAGCCTTTCTCAGTCTTGCTGTAAATAGTTTGTTAAAAAAGAAGATTCAGGTAAAATCGGTACATATTAAAAACGCCACATATACTTCTGTTACCAACCAAGAAAATCCCTCAAATCCTACTCTTAATAATAAATCCCCGGCCACCGAAAAGAAAACTAAAGAGCCTTTCGCTCCCTATCAAATGGATATGACTATAGAGGATGTAACTATAGACATACGCAACATACCCAGAAATAAGAACTTCAAC
>JAHEBI010000047.1:2515-10646 GCA_024642325.1 Eudoraea sp.
GAAGGACAAAATTACTTCCACTTTGGATATGGACGCCACTATAAACCAACTTGGGTTTAACCTTGAAAAAGGAAGTTATCTTAAAGATTCACATGTCAAGGGCTCCATGAACCCGGAAATTGACTTGCGGACCCATAAGATCCATATTCCGTCCTTTGATTTATCCATAAATGACCAGATTTTTAAACTTACGGCTGATTTTGATACTGCGAACAAGAGTGGCTTTTTATTTGAGATCATAAACGAACATACACAATATGCGCCTACGATAAAACTCGTCGCCGATAATATTCGGCAGAAACTCAGGAATTATGTGATTGAACAGCCTTTTTCCACACACACGACATTATCTGGCAGTTTTGCCGCTTATTCCAATCCACTGGTCCACATTGACTTCACTACTACCAATAATTCGGCTAAAATAATCGACCGTTTTGATTTAGACTCCCTTTCATTTGAGGGTAATTTTACAAACAGGATATACGATGATTCACGTGCCGAATCTGAAGACGTAAAGGATTTAAAATTAATATTCAACAGGATTTCAGGCAGATACAGGGAAACCCATTTTCAGCTAAATAATGCAAGTTTAAAAAGCACGCCTGAAGATAAAGCCAATTTTAAGGGTTTATTGAGCTTAAAAGGTAATCCTAACGATTTAATCTCAATATTTGAGGATCCAATTTTTACCCTCAAAGAAGGTAGTTTTAGTTTAGAGGCAGATATTGATGGGGACGGAACTTCAACTGCTGCATTACTTTCCACCGCAAGAATTGCTTTATATGTATCCAATACCTCCCTTTATGATAAGGAAAGTGATATCTCACTTCCGGTCAAGGATTTAAAAATACACCTGAACGGGGATACTGCCGTCCTGGATATTTTAGAGCTTCCTATGAAAACCAGAGATAAATTGTTATTTGATGGGCAAATAAATCACTTTTCCTCAATTTTATCCAAAGATGTTAAAAATAAAGCATCAACTAAATTAAATATAAGATCCCCAAAACTGAACTGGGATGACTTTATAAACCTTTTTAAAAGTACTTCAAAAAGCGACAAAGAAAATGTAAAACCTCCGCAATATGTTTTATATGATATTCTAAATAAAATAAATAAAGTCTACAGCCCAACTGTAGACATAACCATAAAAGAATTCGGTTTTCAATCCCTGCTTCTTGAAAACCTTTCTACCAATTTGTCTTTTAGAGGTGCAAATAATCTTCAACTTTCCAATATGGTTTTTGACATTCCTTCGGGTACTTTTAAGCTAAACGCCGATCTAAATTATAAAAATGAAGAAAAAATAATTGTAAGAGCAGCTCTGGAAGCAAATGGAACCCCGGAGATCTTAAATGATTTATTCAGTAGTGATACGTTTATTTTCAAAAATGGCAGCTTCGCCCTCAAAGCCGATATTAAAGGCAATGTGATGAGTATGGATAGCCTTTTACTAAAGGCAAATAGCACCTTAAATTTCTCGGATGGCATAATAATTTACAAGCCTATTAATTTAATCGTGCCTATTAATTTGATGGACGTAACCATTCAAGATAATCGTGCAATCCTGAATGATTTGCAAATTTCTATAGGACCTGAGGACAAATTGAATTTTTCCGGAGAGCTTGATGATATAACGGCTTTCATCACTTCAAACCCCGATAAGCAAGTAAGCTCATCTTTATCCCTGCAATCGACTTACTTACAATGGGATAATTTTATAAAAATGTTTGAAAATAGTACCATTGAGAAAGAAGTTAAGCCTGATGATGCAGCGGAGGATAGATTAAAAGAAACCTTAAGGGGAATATATTCCAAATTCAATCCAGAAATTAATATCAGCTTCGACCAATTTGAGTTTAAAGATGTTATCGTCCTCAAGAATTTGAGTACCGGGTTTAATTACAAGGAAATAAATAATCTGCAGTTGGAAGAAAGCAGTTTTGATTTCAGTGGCAGTGGAAAGGCTAATTTCTCTGCGAATTTAGATATCTCACAATCTGGCCAAACTCTTGTGAATATGGATCTTAAGATTCAGGCAGACCCTGAAGAACTAAATGAACTACTGGATTATGATACATTTTTGCTAAAAGGTGGTGCACTGTCACTGACTGCACAAATTAAAGGTGATGCGGAAAATTTGGAACAGTTAATCACCTCATCAACAAGCACTTTCAAAATTGAAAACAGCTCCCTTATTCATAGCCCAAGTGGTACTAATATCCCATTTAGCATTATGGAACTTGATATTATTGAAGATGATGCTATTCTTAAATCTCTTCAAATTGAACTGCCGAACGGAGATCAAATAGCACTAAACGGAGCATTAAATAATATTACTTCCATTTTGCCGATAAAGACTTCCAAAAACCGCGACATAAGCTCGAAACTTCATGTTTATTCAAAAAAGATCCGGTTTAGTGACTTTATGGACCTTTTCAATTTTGACCCTGACAGTGAGGATAAAAAAACACCACACCGGGCCGTGGCACTTAAAAATTCGCTAAAGGATTTTTATATCAAATACAAACCTGAACTGACTATTCAGCTGGATGAATTTATTTATAATGATTTGGTAATAAATAATTTCCATACGGGCTTTTATTTTGAAACTAAAGACCGCATTTATCTGGAAAATACAAAATTCAATTTCTATAAAGGGAAAGTAAATCTGGATGCTTATTTAGATATTACAGATCCTTTTGAAACCGAGTTTGCAATGGGGTTTTCAACGGATAAGATCGATTTGGAGAAATTGCTGTCAAGCTTTGATCACTTCAGTATTCCCTCTTTGAAGGAAGCAGATAAAATAGACGGAAAAGTGAGTATTAATACGCAGTTGGAAGGTAGTTTTAAAGACAGTACCGCCCTGAATTCAAATTCATTAAAAGGAACCATAGGTTTTAATCTGGAGGAAACAGAAATAAAAGGCTTTGATCCTATTATTAAGGTTGGGAACATAATTTTCAAAAAAGCCCGATTTGAAAATATTCGGTTTCGTCCTATTAATAATGTTCTTTATGTAGCCAATAATATTGTGGAAATTCCCTTAATGGAAATACAGTCTACAGCATTTAACTTTTTCGTGGAAGGACAATTGGGCTATGCAGATAAACCTACCAATATATGGACTGCTATACCACTTACCAACTTTAAAAGTCGGGATATTGTAAATATTCCAAATAAAACAGGATATATTGAAGCAGGCAAGAAAATATATGTACAAGCTAAAAGGGAGAATGATCAAAAGATCAAATACCACCTTCATCTATCTGATAAAAAATATTATCAGGAAAGAGATAGCCTAAATCAATACAAAACCAGGTTTAAAGAGGAAAAACTCATGAGACGAAAATATAGGCGTGATTCCAGGGCGGAAGATAAATCCCGCAACCGTGACACACTTATGATAAATTAGGTGTGTATTACTTTTCCCGGTCAAAGATTACTGAAAATATAGAGGGTTTAAGGTTTTTACCTCCTGTCGTTTAATAAATTCCTAATTGCTCTGTGCCGCCAACCATTCCATAATAGTGACAGGCCTTTTATGGAGCATTACGGGTGATCCGTCAAAATCAAAATTGGCGTGGTTTGCATGTGAATAGATCCACGACCAATGCCCATTGTAATAATAATTATCACCACCAAAGAATCCCGTAATATCAGTAACATGGTCATAAAAGGAAAAATGAATGTTTTTGGCTCCCGCACCAATTAAACGATTGTAAACCGGAACAACGGTCTTTTCCGGTATAGTAGTACCATCGTCCCTGGAATGCACAAACCAGATAGGTACATCCTTGATGGCCTGAATCTGTTGATCACTAATATACTGGGATTGATATGCCAATGCACTGATATAACCTGCGGCAAAGTATTCGGGATAAAGGAGTATCAGTTTAAAGGCCATATAACCACCATTGGAACAGCCACCAACATAAATCCTGTTCGTATCAATTTTAGGGTTGGCCGAAACATAATTCCTGATCAACTCCATCAGACCTTTATTATAGATGTCGTCTTCCTCCCCATGTGTGGTCACCCCATCGCTGTTGTGCATCCATGCCCCGGGACATTGAGGTGCAAGTACATAAGCTCCTCCAAAATAGGGTTGAATTTCATCCGATGCATAATTTGCAGCCCGGTTAGCTATTATTGGTATGCTCGCATCCGTACCTCCTTCACCTCCACCGTGCAACCAAATAATCAAAGGAGATTTTTCATTAGCCGTTTCTGGAGAAAATGAAGCATAAGACATGGTTATGCCATTACTGTCTTTAAATGTTCCGTTAAGGTCAAAGGAATCAATAAGGGGCCTTATGCGTCCAATTTCAGTATCCCAAACCTTATTTAAGAGTTTATGGGTAATTGTAAGTTCATAATCTATCCAATAATTTCCCCTGTATTTTTCATTCCTAATATATTGAATTGGGGATCCTATGGCCAAATCGGGACCAACTGCCAGGACAAGTGTAATATTCTTTCCACTTTGCAGCCTGTTACCCTTTTCATCTGAAACATACGCATATATTACATTTCTATCTCCGGAAGCCTTTTCAGGAGGAATCTGGGTATATTCAGTATAGCGCCTGGCCGTAACGGTATAATCCCCGGCACTCACTTCGGTAAGTTGTTCGCCCATTGAAAGTACTACTCTGCCAACTGCAGGACCCCAATCATATCCCTCTATAATTAGGGTGTATTCCCCACCCTGAATTAGTGTACCGGAAAATTTTTCGACGGGACTATCTTTTGAGAGCAGACTCATAGGTATGTGTGTTAACACCAGTATTAATGCGATTAAAATAGTATTTTTCATAAGGTCGTTTTTTTAAGTCAGCAAGCTATTTATTAGTGCCGGATGCGGTACCAGTGTTTTCAATTTCCTGAATTTAGTATAAATGGTAGTAACTTTTCTGAATCAATAACTCTTGTTGAATTCACCTGTAATTCTTAAACCCACTTCATCACTAACAGATAAAAGGGAAAGGTTTTCCCCCACCCCAAAAGCCTGTCTCATCAGACTTCCATTTGCTTTAAAACCAAGCTCTTGCCTTTTGGTACGCTCATTCTCCACAGGGCCAACAAGCCATACATCCAGGGTAATAGGCATGGTCTTTCCTTTCATAGTCATATCACCTATAACTTTATAGTGCTCCCCTGCAATTTGAGAGAAAGAAGTGCTCTTAAAACTTATAGTGGGATATTTTTCAACATCAAAGATATCAGCGCTTTTTAGATGTTTGTCCCTCATCTCGTTTTCTGTATTAATACTTGCTGTTTTGGCAGAAAAATTAAAAACCGCATCAGAATAATCATCCTTTGTAGCCGTCATGGTTGCTTCAAATTCTCTAAAAAACCCATCTACTTCAGAAATCATATGATGGGTTACCGTAAACCTGATTCTTGAATGCCCCGGATCTAATGTCCATACTCCCTGACCCAATACACCAGAAGTTGTGATTATGCATACCAGTAATAATACAATTTTTCTCATTTTTTTAATTTTTAATTGGTTTTTAGTTGTTCTTGTTTTTGCTGTTATTTTTTAAAGACCTGGTAGCTATTGATTTTCCCCTTTTTCATTTTTTATAACTTATGGAAAGGCCCCCGCCCGAATTGTCTACCGTTGTGGAATAAGTACTTAGGGCTAAAACATACTCCAGAAACTGAATGGTACCAGAAATGCCTCTTGTGCCCGGGGGGCTTATATTATGCGCGGTGAAACAACCTCCCGATTCCAATTTTGGATCAACATCCTTAAAATAGTTGGTATACCATCCCTTGTCTGCATCACTAAACACAAAATCAAAAGGACCGGGTAATTCTTTAACCAGTTCATGCGCATTGGCAAGTCTGGCATCAATATATTCAGATAACCCGGCCTCTTTAAAATTGGCCAGGGCCTCTTTATGCCTGCCCTCGTCTATTTCAACAGTGATTAACTTTCCCCCCGTTTTACTAAAAGCCCAGGCCATCCAAATGGAAGAATGACCGGTAGATGTGCCAATTTCAAGGCCTTTGGTATAACCGTTTTCCAAAATAATATCATAAAGTATTTCTCCGTCAGATGCCGGAACATTCAGATCATGCCATTGATTTTTTTTACTTTTCAGAAATGTTTCCACTTTCTTGTCCAGTTCCGGATTATCGGTAGAATTTTGTGCCAAGGTATCATTGGATGGAAAAATCAATGTGATTAAGAAAATGAAACCCGGCCAAAAGATAGGTGATGTGACTTTTCTCATAATCGAAAGTTAAGTGTTACTACAATATACTGTTTCCTGTCGAAACCGGAAAGCTGATTTTTTCAACGACAGAACTAACCAGCTGAACGACATGTCTTTCTCGTTTCGTATCGGATCCTATTCTTGCCAGACCTTTTATGTTCCTTTTATTTACATCATTCCTAGAACTAAAAATTGCGATTCCAAAGAATGATTTCGGATTACACAAAAAGAAGAATCACCGTAAGTACCATACCTCCCAATGCGAAGTATAACCCTTTTTTGAATATTGGCGTTTTGGGTCTGAACATCCAAAATGCAGAAACTGAGAAGAACAACAGCGCAATTCCAAAAATAATATTCAGCCAATACAATGGGTGCCCCGAATGCATTTTGTGCAAATTGTTCATGTTGTCTAAAATTACAGGCATCTTCATTTCGGTATAACTGGCCTGCCCGGTATTTTTGTTATAAGTACCATCTTTAAAATAAACTATGTCTCCTTCTGTCTTGTCTACTTTAAAATCTCTCTTACCAAGGACACGGCCCAAAGCCTCATCTTCCAGTCCGGTCTCCAGCTTTTTCTCTACACTTACTTCTTTTTTTAAATAATCGGTATTTCTAAATGTCAATACAATACCACTTATGGCATAAACCGCCATAATACCTGCCAAAAAGAACCCAAGATACCTGTGGTAAGTACGCATGTTTTGTTCTGTTTTTCTTCCCATAATTTTTGTGATTTTCAAAGATTCATATTTATAATTCCCCCTTGGGATTTAATTCACCCTATTCGAAGATCCGTTAACAAATAATGCTTAAGAAAAATTCTGCTTTAAACGACAAAAGGTTACCTGTGAACCGTATGCTTTAGTCTTAAAGTAGAACAATTGTCGTTAGCCGGTATGTTTATGCAGTTTACACTTAGTCATTTTTGGGAATGTTCCTTTTAGCTTAGTTTTGTGGTATTAGCATGAGTATGAAAAAGATAACTGCATATATTACCTGGAAAGAACTTTTTTTTCAATTAGTCTTATATCTATTGGTACTGCTTTTCTATTCCTTTGACAGGAATGATCCGGGTATTACCTTAGCGCAGGTGGTTTTCTTTTTAGTTTATGCCTGTGCGTCAGTTTTTATAACCTATTTTTTGATGCCTAAATTCCTATATAAAAAGGAATATTGGTATTTTTTCGGTTTGGTTATATTGGTTCTTTTGTTCGTCATTGTCATAGAAGAATTACTGGAAGTCGTATTTTATCCGGGCACCAGAAGAGCGTCGATAGTTCCTGGAATATACTTCGCCATCTTTGATATCCTTCCTATAATCGCCATCCTATCAGGATTTAAATTTGCATGGGATGCAATAGGTAAACAACGTGAAGTGGAAAAATTGAAAACATCTATTCAGGAGAGTGAACTTCAATTTTTAAAGTCACAGATAAATCCTCACTTTTTATTCAATAACCTGAATAACCTGTATTCATACGCTATAGAATTTTCTCCAAAAACTCCAACCATAATTTTGGAGTTAAGTTCAGTTTTGCGTTATATGCTCTATGAATGCAAAGAAAGGTTTGTGCCCTTATCCAAGGAAATTGAACAATTGGAAAATTTCACGCAACTCAATCAGTTACAGATCGAAGAAAGGGGTAATGTCAATTTTAAAGCCATTAATATTGAGCCCGGTTATCAAATAGCTCCATTAATACTCCTTGTCTTCATCGAAAATGCCTTTAAACACAGTCAATCAGGTCAGTCGAGCAATATTAGCATAGATATCGAGATTAAAATGAAAGGAAATACCTTATACTTTAATTGCAGGAACAATTTTCAGCATATGACAAGTCCCGAAAATCCAACAAAAGGTATTGGTTTGGAAAATGTAAAAAAAAGATTGCAAT
>JAHEBI010000416.1 GCA_024642325.1 Eudoraea sp.
TACCCACTGCCGGTCTCGATTTTGAGATGCGATTAAATGCACCGGATGGCAAGTTATTGGGAAAAGGAAGCATGCCAAAACCGTTAAAAGGAGAAACCAGAAGTATGGTGTCCATTCAGCTCGATTCAGAAAGCAACGTTAAAGCAGAAGAAATCTATTTTGTATATATACCTAAAAGTGGTGATGATAAAAGCCCTGGTACTGTTATCTTAAGAAATGTAAAGTTTGACAACAATTAATTATTTTTAAAATAATATATCTGATCGGAGTTGAGAACTGTTAAAAAGAAGGTTCTTAGCTCCGATCTTATGTTTAAGGGGTATCGCTGAATTTTTATTCAGAAAGGTTTTTAACCTGGATGTAAAAATTCTCATCGACAAGTACCCCTGTTGTTTCTGAAGTATCCAGATTTTCTGTTTTCCATTCGGAATTGGGGAAGAGCCATCTCTCCTGGTTATTAGCCAATATTCGTACAGGCATATCAAAATCCTTGACAATATTTGTATACCTGTATTTTATGACGTTGTTCTGCAGGCTAAATTCCAAAACAGGGATTTGCGTTGTACGTAAATATTGGTTGAAAAATGCAGAGAGATCTATATTTGTTTGCGCGCTCAGGTAGTTTTCAATTTGCTCGGTGGTCACTGTCTGATGATAAAACTCTTTATTTAACCCACGAAGAATTTGCCGCCATTTTTCATCATCCTCCAGAAGCTGCCGGAGGGTATGCAACATATTTGCACCTTTATAGTACATATCACCCGATCCTTCATGGTTTACTCCGTAAATTCCAATAATAGGCCTGTCATTGCGAATTCTACTGCGGGTCCCAATTACATAGGCCGAAGAAGCCTCCGGGCCATAATAATAATCGAGATAAAGGTTTTCTGAATATGCCGTAAAGCTTTCATGAATCCACATATCAGCTATATCCTTGTCTGTTATATTATTTGCAAACCATTCATGGCCGGATTCATGAATTATTATAAAATCAAATTTTAAACCCCAACCACTGCCGGAAAGGTCGGTGCCCAGATAACCATTTTGATATTTATTGCCATAAGTTACTGAACTCTGATGTTCCATGCCTAAATAGGGTACTTCAACTAATTTAAATCCATCTTCATAAAAAGGGTAGGGGCCAAACCAATGTTCAAATGCTTCCATCATCATGCCCGCCTGCCTGAACTGTTCCTCTGCTTTCTGCTTATTCCCCCTGAGTACATAATAGTCCATGTCCAGTGGTCCTTTTTCTCCCTGGTAGACCTCGCCAAAATGAACATAGTCACCTATATTCACATTTACCCCGTAGTTATTGATAGGATTAGCCACAAACCAATGATATGTTGCGGAATTTGCATGCTCCTCTATTTTTTTCAAACGACCGTTGGAAACATTCATCAGGTCTTTAGGCACAGTAACGCTAATAGCCATACTATCTGCCTCATCATACATATGGTCTTTATTGGGCCACCAGACACTGGCTCCCAAACCCTGACAGGAAGTAGCGACAAAAGGGTTGCCATTTTCATCTGTACTCCACGAAAATCCACCATCCCATGGGGCATTTACCGCTTCTTTAGGAGTTCCTGAATAGTACACAATTAGTTCATTGAACTCCCCAATTTTCTGTGGTTTCAAAAGTGTTACCCAATGCGCATTGCCTATTGAATTATAAACTAACTCATCGCCGTCCTGGGTTACTTTAGTTATGTTCAAGGGAGATTGCAAGTCTATTTGAATTACCTGATTTTCATTCAATACTTCATATCGGATAGTATTGCTTCCTGAAATAAATTTTTGTTCCGGATTAACTTCTATGTCCAGATGGTAATAATTCAAATCCCACCATGCTCTTTCCGGGGTGATACTTCCTCTAAGGGTGTCTTGAGCCGTGAAGACGGTGGATTGGCTGTAAACGGGAAAAACCATACTAATTAGCATGGCATAAAGGAAGGATCTAATCATTATATAGAGGTTCATAATATGTGGACGGCCTAATGTCCTTTAGTGATTTTAGTAAGTTCAGAAAGATACTAAATGTAATACTGTTTTAGATTGCAGGATTAAGGATTTACAGGTCTTTATTCAAAAGATAGGCATAATCACTACCCTTCAGAACTGAAATAACATCGCTGGTGTTCAAAAGTTCATAAACTGCCTCTTCTTTGTCCTCAGCATTTCGGTAATAGGATTTAGAAATAAGATATCCGACCGTATAGCCTAAATCATGGGGCCTGTCGTCAATTGCGCCACCATTATATAACCACCTGGAATTATCTTCCTTAAACAAATCATTTTTCAGGTCATTCATTATTTTCTGCTCATTTTCCTCATCACTGAGATATATGAGATTTGAATTCTCCAGCTCTTCACCAGAACATAATTCTACAAGAAAATCACAAACGCCTTCCCCGATAACCTGGGCAAGTACAGTTTCACTATTTTCAATATCCTGATAATTTTGTTGAAAATGCATCAATTCATGAATAGTTAGAACAGGAAGGTCTGAAACCTTCATGATCGCATCTTTTTGCCATTTGGTTAAACCTTCTTTTGGCATAGAGTCCGATCTGCCATACATATCACCTCCGACAAACATTCCCATTTCAGTTGCGGTCCCACCGGAGTTTAATATACCCGGTACTACATATACTTTTGGAAAGATCGCTTTGGGATAAATATTTTTAAAATTGCGCATCCATTGGGTAGTTGTAGATTTTAAGGAGTTAATGCTGTCAGGATTAAACTGATATTTTAAATAATTATAGTAATCCGGCGATGCATTAATCATTTGCCCGTACATATTATTTAAGTTGATGTAGCGAACTGCATAAAAATCGCGCAACTCTTTTGGA
>JAHEBI010000417.1 GCA_024642325.1 Eudoraea sp.
GTTTTTAAGTGAGAATGCCGATTTTGCCGAAGAAGTAGAAAAAAATAATATCATATTTATTGGCCCAAAATCTAAGGCTATCCGGGTAATGGGCAGTAAACTAGCTGCCAAGGAAGCTGTAAAGAATTATAATATTCCTATGGTGCCCGGGATAGATGAGGCTATTACCGATATAAAGAAAGCTAAGGAAATTGCCAAAGAAATTGGTTTCCCCATTTTAATAAAAGCTTCTGCCGGTGGAGGTGGAAAAGGGATGAGGGTGGTAGAAGAGGAGAAAGAATTGGAATCCCAAATGAATAGGGCGATAAGCGAAGCCACATCTGCATTTGGCGATGGCTCAGTGTTTATTGAAAAGTATGTGAGCTCACCAAGACATATCGAGATTCAGGTCATGGCTGATAGTCATGGAAATATACTTTATTTTTTTGAACGTGAGTGCAGTATTCAGAGGAGACATCAAAAAGTAGTTGAAGAGGCGCCTTCTTCTATACTTACGCCTGCGTTAAGAGAAGAAATGGGCATAGCTGCAACCAAAGTGGCTAAAGCCTGTGATTATCTTGGGGCCGGAACAGTAGAATTTTTAATGGATGCGGATCATAATTATTATTTCCTGGAAATGAATACGCGTCTTCAGGTGGAACACCCTGTTACAGAATTGATCACCGGCGTGGATCTTGTAGAGCTGCAGATAAAGATCGCAAGAGGGGAGGTTATGCCTGTTAAACAGGAGGATCTTCATATAAATGGACATGCGATGGAGTTAAGAGTATATGCCGAAGACCCACTTGACAATTTCCTACCTAGTGTAGGTACTTTGGAAACCTATAAGTTACCCAAAGGAAAAGGTGTCAGGGTTGATAATGGTTTTGAAGAAGGAATGGACGTTCCAATTTATTACGACCCTATGTTAGCCAAGTTAATTTCCTATGGCAAAAATAGAGATGAAGCCATTCAGATCATGCTTAAAGCAATTGAAGATTATCATATTGAAGGAGTCCAGACTACTTTACCTTTTGGTAAATTCGTTTTTGAACATGAGGCCTTCAGATCGGGGAATTTTGACACTCATTTTGTTAAAAACTATTATTCTCCTGAAGTCCTTAATAAAAAGGCACTAGAAGAGGCGAAAATTGCTGCGGTATTGGGAGTTAAACAATATTTGGACGATCAAAAAATCTTAAGAATACCAAGAAACTAACTTATGGATCCTAAATTAGAGAAGTTAAAAGAAAGTATATCCCTGGCACATTTGGGGGGTGGGCAAAAACGAATAGATAAACAGCACCAAAAGAAGAAATTAACAGCCCGTGAAAGGGTAAATTATTTATTGGATGAAGGTTCATTTGAAGAGATGGGTATTTTGGTAACTCACCGTACTACCGACTTTGGGATGGACAAAGAAATATACTTCGGTGACGGAGTCGTTACCGGATATGGAACAATAAATGGCCGCCTGGTATATATATTCGCTCAGGATTTTACCGTATTTGGCGGTGCTTTGTCTGAGACCCATGCCGAAAAAATATGCAAGGTAATGGATCTTGCCATGAAAGTTGGAGCCCCTGTTATTGGTTTAAATGATTCAGGAGGAGCACGCATACAGGAAGGGGTAAGGTCGCTTGGCGGATATGCAGATATTTTTTACCGGAATGTTCAGGCTTCAGGTGTCGTGCCTCAAATATCAGCCATTATGGGGCCTTGTGCGGGGGGCGCAGTTTATTCTCCGGCTATGACAGATTTCACTTTAATGGTAGAGCAAACCAGTTATATGTTTGTGACCGGGCCAAACGTAGTCAAAACCGTTACGAATGAAGAGGTAACTTCTGAGGAATTGGGTGGTGCCAGTACACACGCTACTAAATCCGGAGTTGCTCATAAAACATCTGCTAACGATATTATATGTCTGGAAGATGTTAAAAAGTTACTGGCTTATTTGCCTCAGAGCAACAGGGAAAAACCTAAACCCTTGCCTTATGTGCTGGGTGATGAAGTGCGTCAGGAACTTTCACATATTATTCCGGAGAATCCCAATAAACCTTATGATATGCATAATGTCATTAAGGGTATCATAGATGAGGATTCCTTTTATGAGATTCATAAAGATTATGCAGAAAACATCATTGTGGGCTTTGCGCGATTGGCAGGCAGAAGTATTGGTATTGTGGCCAATCAGCCCATGTTCCTAGCCGGGGTATTGGGTGTAAAAAGCTCTGTAAAAGCAGCCCGGTTTGTCAGATTCTGTGATAGTTTCAATATTCCTTTATTGGTTCTGGAAGATGTACCGGGATTTTTGCCGGGTACGGATCAGGAATGGAATGGTATTATTGTCCATGGGGCTAAACTGTTGTTTGCCTTTAGTGAAGCAACTGTTCCCAGGATAACCGTTATTACCAGAAAGGCTTATGGCGGAGCTTATGATGTAATGAATTCTAAACACATTGGTGCCGATTTTAACTTTGCCTGGCCTTCTGCAGAAATTGCCGTGATGGGTGCAAAAGGTGCAAGCGAGATTATTTTCAGGAAAGAACTTATGAGTGCCAAGGACCCTGCCAAAAAACTGGCGGAAAAAGAGGCTGAATATGCGGAAAAATTTGCCAATCCATTCAGGGCGGCAAGAAGAGGGTTCATTGATGAAATAATTTTACCTGAAAATACCAGGAGAAAACTAATCAAAGCTTTTAGTATGCTTGAGAACAAAGAAGTGACAGCTCCAAAAAGAAAGCATGGTAATATTCCATTATAAAATTTAAGCTCAGTGTATATTTAAAAGTTATGAGGGTAAATAGATTACTCCGCTGGAGGAGTTTTTTGAAGCCCCTGTAACCGTTTTTAATACATTAATTTCCTGTTCAA
>JAHEBI010000048.1:0-8418 GCA_024642325.1 Eudoraea sp.
TGCCCTCGGGAAATACACATAATTACGTATTTAAAGGTACATCCGACCTTATATTCGAGGACAAATCAGGATCATGGATTGTAAACGACACCATTATTTCAGGCGCTACTGCAATAGCAGACTTTGATAATGACGGAGACCTGGATCTCGTGACCAATAATATTAATTCCCCGGCAAGTTTATATATTAACAAAACGGATGGGAAAAACAATTACCTGAAAATCAAGTTTAAGTATTCTCCTTCCAATCCTTTTGGAATTGGAACCAAAGTGTTTTCATATCAGAATGGTGTATTGCAATATAAGGAGTTATATACGGTCAGGGGGTTTCAATCTTCTTCAGAACCAACTATCCATTTTGGATACGGACAATCTGCAAGTATAGATTCCCTCAAAATAGTATGGCCAAATGGACAATTTCAGCAAATAAATAACATTAATACAAATCAAACATTAAGTATTTCCCCGGAAAATACAAGACCCTTTGATTACGCATCACTTCGGCCGGCAAAATTTGAAATCTTCAGGGAAGTGGAAGACAATCTGGGGATTAATTTCACCCATATCGAAGATAATTATGTGGATTTTAACAGGCAGAAACTCGTCCCATATCAACTATCAGACCGGGGGCCTGCAGTAGCTGTCGGGGATATTAATAATGATGGTAAAGCTGATGTTTTCTTTGGGGGATCAAAATTTTATCCTTCCAAAATATTTGTCCAAACAGATGCGTCATTTGAAGAAAAAAGATTCCCGGAAATTTTTGGAGATAGTATAAAAGAAGATGTCGCCGCCGTTATAGCAGATTTTACTTCCGATGGCAAATCTGATCTCTTCCTGGGTTCTGGTGGAGCAGATTTCTACAATAAAATGTCCCCCTTGCTGGATAGTTATTATATTCAGAACGATTCAGTATTCCAGAATACTGACCTTCCTGAGTACTTCGAGAATGCTTCAGTACTGAAAACTAATGACTTTGACAGAGATGGAGATCTGGATATTTTTGTAGGCAACCAGGTAGTATCCAATGATTTTGGCAAAATGCCTAATTCGTATTTACTAAAAAATAATAATGGCCGGTTTGCAATTGAAAAAAACGAAGCCCTTCAAAATGCAGGGATGATTACTGATGCCATCTGGGCAGATATTGATGGAGATGGGCTGGAGGATCTTATTGTAGTCGGGGAATGGATGTCTCCTAAATTTTTCACCAATAACAATGGTGTTCTTAGTGAAAAGAAGTTATTGGACAGGGAAATTAATGGTCTTTGGCAAAGTATAACGGTTTTTGATATTGATAAGGATGGCGACAAAGACCTGTTATTGGGAAATTGGGGGATAAATAATAAATTCCAGGCATCAGAAAACTTCCCTTTAAAGATGTTTTATTCAGATTTTGACGGAAACGGCAGAACGGAAACCATTATTGCAATTTCCAAAAAGGGCAAATACTTTCCTCTCGAAGGATTGGATGGTATTGCTGGACAAATAGTTGAGGTGCGTAAAAACTTTAATAATTATCGGGATTTTGCAGGCAAGACAATGGAGCAGATATTTGATAAAAAAACCTTGGATGAGGCAGTTGTTTTAACTGTTTCCGAATTGCGATCAGGTTATCTGGAAAACAACAATGGCAAATTTAGCTTTGTCCCATTTGAAAAAGAATTGCAATGGGCTCCTATAATGGATTTTCTTGCATACGATTTTGATCAGGATGGTACGGAAGAAGTTTTAGCGACCGGAAATTTCTTTGGGGTTAAACCTTATCATGGCCGTTTTGGTTCATTCCCTGGGGCTATGATAAAAAACAAAAATGATGTAATTTTGGGCCATGAGATGGGGCTCGATTTATCGCAAAAATCAACCCGACATCTCAATATTATTACATTAAACAACCAACCCTATTTACTGGTCACGTTCAACAATGACAAGGCCCGTGTATATGAATTAATAAAATAAAACTGAAAATGAAGAAGACATTAGGAATTTTGTTGGCACTAGCTGTTCTCGCTGCCTGCGAAAAAAATGAAAAACCCATTGTAGTTTCACCAAATGAGCTGCATATGGCCATTGACAAAGTTACAGAGATTATGATACATGATATCTTTTCTCCCCCTGTAGCCAGCAGGATTTATGCTTATCCGAATATTGCCGCCTACGAAATTGTAGCCCTTCATGATGATAACTACTTATCTCTTGCGGGTCAGGTTCATGAACTTACTCCCATTCCAAAACCAGACGCCTCAAAACCCGTTAATTATTCCTTATCTGCTTTGATAGCCCATATGGATGTAAGCAGGCGGGTGATATTTTCTGAGGATCAACTGGCAATGTTCAGAGATAGTTTATATACCGTCTGGGAATCTCAAAATGAGAGAGAATTTAATGCCTCCAAAGAGTACGGACTTCAGGTGGCCGAACATATTGTAGATTGGATGAGTGGCGATAATTACAATCAGACGCGAACAATGCCGAAGTTTACAGTAGATACGGACGACCCTTCAAGATGGCAACCAACTCCTCCGGCATATATGGATGGTATAGAACCCCACTGGAACAAAATTCGTCCTTTTGTAATAGATTCAGCAAACCAGTTTATACCTACACCGCCGCCACCATTTTCTATGGAAGAGGGTTCTGAATTTTATAAAGAAGTAAAGGAAGTATATGATATTAGCATGGAAATTACTCAAAAAGGAGATACTTCCGAGGAGATTGCCATAGCACAGTTCTGGGATTGTAATCCTTATGTATCCGTAACCCGCGGTCATTTGATGTTTGCAACTAAAAAAATTAGCCCCGGGGCGCATTGGATTGGCATCGTTAAAATTGCCGCCAAAAAAACGGATAGTGATTTTAATAAGACCGTTTATGCTTATACGAAAACGTCCATGGCCATCGCAGATGCCTTTATCAGTTGTTGGGATGAAAAATACCGAAGCAACCTGATCCGGCCTGAAACATTGATCAACGAACATATAGATGAAAACTGGAAGCCTGTATTGCAAACCCCTCCCTTTCCGGAGTACACCAGCGGGCATAGTGTAGTTTCCGGTGCTGCCGCAACAGCACTGACCGACATTTTTGGAGAAAATTTTTCATTTGAAGATGATACTGAAACAGACTATGGATTACCCGTCAGAAGTTTTGAATCATTTAATAAAGCGGCAGACGAAGCGGCTATCAGTAGAATGTATGGCGGAATACACTACAGAAAAGCTGTTGCAGTTGGCGTGAAACAAGGAAGGGATTTAGGCAAGTTCGTATTGGACCATCTTGCCATGGCCACTAACTCCAATTAAGTTTCCAATTAGATATATGAAAAAATTCATTTTGGTTATTACAGCCCTGGTTCTAATGGCCCTCGTTTGGTATTTGTTTATAAAACCCTATGATTACCTGGTAACCTTTAACGTCAGGACAGTTCCCGGAACTATTAACCAATCAATTAAACTATGGGGCACTACCTTAAAAGATTCCCGGCTATTGGGTCAGGAAGGTTTTACTCACCTGGAACAAAATATTAAATTCAGTGATTCCACCTATTTATATCAATGGGATATCATTCCTTTGACCGACTCGACTTCAAAAGTAAAGGTGTATGTGAAAGATCTGGATCATAGCCTTAAAAATAAAATTGCCATTCCGTTTTTTAAAACTGATTTTGAAAAACGAACTATAAGTACCGTAAAGGACTTCCATGAAAAGCTTAATGAACATATTGGTAATTTTAAGGTTAAAATTATTGGTAAGAATGAATTGCGGTCTACTTATTGTGCCTATGTTACCGTAAAAACCTCACAATTTGGCAAGGCTCAGGGCATGATGAATGACTTTCCTCTGCTAAACACTATCCTTGCCAATAACGGGATTGTGCTGAATGGCAGGCCCTTTTTGGAAGTTACCGAATGGGATAAAAAAACAGATAGTATACAATTTGATTTCTGCTATCCGATTATTAAATCGGATTCATTGCCTGTACATCCGGACCTGAAGTATAAGCAATTTAATTCCAAGAATGCGCTAATGGCCATTTATAATGGAAATTATATAACTTCAGACAGAGCCTGGTACGCACTTTTGGATTATGCCAGGAAGAATAATATAGATGTAACCGAGTTACCAGTGGAAGTTTTTCATAACAACCCCAATATGGGAGGTGATGCACTTCAATGGAAAACTGAGGTCTTTATGCCTTTAAAAGATGCTGATGACTAGATATATAGTCCTTTTATTATTCAGCCTTTTAATTAGTTGTTCTAACTACGGTCAGCTTACTTATATAACCAGGCTTCCCAAAAAAGTTGGGGAAAATTCAGGAATGGCTATAGGTCAGGATTCTACTGTCTGGATAATTAATGACAGCGGAGGAGCAAATAAAATTTATCAAATTAATTTTAAGGGTAAGTTACTCAAAGAACTTGAAGTAAAAAACGCAAAGAATAAAGACTGGGAAGAACTGGCTAAAGATAAAGATGGTAATCTTTATATAGCAGATACCGGTAATAACTATAATAAGAGAAAAGACCTGGTTATCTACAAAATACCTGATCCGAATAAGGAAAAAGGAGACAAAATAGAAGCAGAACGAATAGAATTCAGCTTTCCCGAACAAAGTAAATTTCCTCCTAAAAAGAAAAATCTACTTTATGACACAGAGGCTATTTTTTATGCAAAAGACAGCCTGTATCTTATCACAAAAAACAGGTCTAATCCATTCAAAGGAGAAGCCCTGATATACAGAATTCCAGCCATAAAAGGGAACCACAAAGCCACCCGCCTCGGAGAATTTATTCCCTGTACAGATTCGTCGACCTGTAAAATAACAGCAGCAGATATATCCCCGGACGGTAAAACTATTGTGCTGTTGGGCTATGGTAAATTATGGCTTTTTACTAATTTTAATCTTTCAAACTTCTTCGAAGGAGAGCTAAAAACAATTGATTTGGGCGGTACAACCCAATTGGAATCCATTTCTTTCCTAAACAATCACACCCTTTTACTTTCGGATGAGGAACTTCATAAGACTGGTAGAAAATTATACTCTTATAGTATTAAATAGCAACATATTAAAGGTGTTTATAACTGATAATTATTTATCGGCACATTGAAAAGCATTTGTATAATCTAAATGGATACTCTTCTTAAAAAGAACCTGATATAATTCATTTGAAAAGTAAAAAAGTAATATATTACAGTAAAGTTTATTATAAATAACTTCTCCTAAAAATCTATTCCATGTCTTATCTCAGAATCATTTTATTTATTTCATCTACTTTGTTTGTTCTAAACCTTACTGCACAAGACCTTAGTAAGGAAGAAAGAAAGGTTGAAATTTTTTCCTCAGAAGAAAAAGACAACTTGCAATTATGGTTTCAGAATGAAGTAAAAAGAATGGATCTCAATGAAGAGGAATCAAATCAATACAGCAGCATAATCGTTTACTATATCGCTAAAATTGCAAGATTAGATGATAAGGACAAAGGTTATTCAGAGGAGCGATTCAAAAAAGAGCTAAACAGTTTATTAGACAAGCAGGATAAAGAGTTAGAAGATTTACTCACTCCTGAGCAATTTGAAATACATCAAGAAATTTATGGTGAATTTCTAAGGTCGGCCTATAGAAGATGGGGAGTAACAAATGACTGATATGGGATTACTATTCAAAAAAATAAGTTTTGTATTCCTGCTTTGCATAATCCCTTTTTTAGGAATGTCCCAGCTCCTGGTTTCCTATAATAAAGCTTCCAAAATAGATTTTAAAAAATATAAAACCTATCAGGTATATGGTCTTAATGTTACAACTATTCCTGAATTTGAACCCAGAAAAGAAGCCTTAAATTTTTTAATTACGGAGATTGACAGCCAAATGTATGCCAGGGGTTATGAAAAAGTCAAAGCAAATCCCGATTTAATCCTAAATATTGGGATTGTCGTTTCTGCAGAACAAAAGACAAGGCAAACTGATATTAGAGATGCTCCAAGATATATGGGAGAGCGAAATTACCATTGGGAATCACAAGAAATTGTAGTTCAAAACTATAACGCAGGAACCGTGATCCTGGATGTTGTAGAAAGTGAAAATAGCAAAATGATCTGGCAGGCCGTATCCAAGGGAATAATTTCAGAATCAATTGATAAAAATAAAATTAGGATCACAAAGGCGGTTAAAAAAATGTTTAACAAATATCCTGTTAAGATAAAGAAGTAAAAATATATTTAAACTAACCCATTATTACATATGGTGAATAAAAACCCATTAATTCTTAAATGTATTTTAACCTGCTGCATTATTCTTTATCTGCATCAAGGGTTTACACAGGATGTAGAACCCCGCAGATGGGCGTCCATACCTTTAGGTCTAAATGTGATAGGTACAGGATATGCTTATACTTCTGGGGATGTCTTTTTTGATCCGATCTTAGGGGCAGAAGACGTGACTTATCGTGGTAACGGCTTGGTTGCTTCATATGTACGACCTTTTAGATTGGGAAATAAATTGGCACGGGTAGACGTATTACTACCTTTTACTTTTTCACGATGGGAAGGTCTTTTAAATGGCGTCGCCACCAGTGTTAACAGAACTGGTTTCGCGGATCCAAGAGTAAGATTTTCCTTAAATTTAACAGGACCCCCACCCTCAGGGCCTAAGGAATTTCAAGAATATCTGGCTACCCACCCCGTTTTCACAACCTTTGGTGTTTCTTTGGCTGTATCACTTCCTTTTGGCCAATACTTTAATGATAAATTATTAAATCTGGGAGGTAACCGTTTCGTTATAAGACCACAGATAGGAATGGTTCATTATTGGGGGCCATGGTCATATGAACTTACAGGCTCTTTAGTCATTTATTCCACTAATAATGACTTTTTTAATGGCGGTGAATTAAAACAAAGGCCTCTTTTTGCATTACAGACCCATTTGATAAGGCAATTTGATAAACGCTTTTGGGCTTCTATAAGTGCAGGATATAACCAAGGAGCATCTTCTGTGGTTAACAAGCAATTTAATGATGATCAAAGAGCTAACTTAATTGGTGCCGCCTCTATTGGAGCCAGCTTTGCCGGAAGCCAGGGTCTTAAACTGGCATATGTATATTCCAAGGCACAAAGAGATGTGGGTTCCACCACCAATACTCTTCTATTGGTTTGGACTATAGTCTTTAAATAAGGTACCTGTTAATCAAAGGTAAAAACCAAACCCCCACTAACTCCTCCCATAACCGTTGTACCTGATACTGCAACACCGGTGCCAATACCTCCGGGGCCTCCGGAAACATAAAGACCTCCCCAGGAAACAGGAAACATAAGGTCTCCTTGTATTTTTATACCAATTACATCACTTAAGTTAAAAATAACACCTCCTTTTAAGGCAAATGAAAATTCTGTAGTAGAGGCTAAATTTCTATTTGTAATTGCAAGATTTTCATTCTTTGGTGTAAAAATAGTTACTCCGGCACTTAAGCCAAAAAAAGGCGTCAAATCACTTGATGAATCAAAATACCTGGAACTACCAATGTGAATCCAATCCATCGACAGATCAGACAAACGATCTTCTGATGGACTAATAAGTATATCCCTTATTAATAATTCTGTATTCATCTTCATATAGGTTAGTTCTAACATAGTGCCACTACTAAATTCAAAACCAGCAATACCCCTAAAAAAACCTCCATCGGATGCCTTAAGATAATTGGGTCCGTAATTTAATTTAGTGCCAAATTGATACCCATAATCTAATGATAGATCTATGCGTTGCGCTTGTACCTCAAATACAAAAGCAGATAGGGTAAGAAAAACTACCAGTTGAATTATTTTTAATTTCCTCATAATGGTTTTTGTTAATTGGGCTTTCTTCTTTTTATAGTTTCTGAGTAAAATATTTCGGGCAAATATATGGTAATTAATAGTATTTGCATTTCTGAAATAAATTCTGGAATCCATAAGCAGGTTTAGGCCCATTTTGAGTAAATTTAAACATTGCCTTAAAAACCCTGTTTAATTAAAGCAATGCAGAAATTCAAACTATTTTCCAAACTATTTGTGTTGCTTTGCGCGGCTTTGAGTGCTAACCTGGTATTTTCTCAAAACACGGTTCCCCCAGATATAGTAGATTCTGTAATTACACCTTTCCGAAAAGGACGTTGGTTAACTTCTTTGTCCGGGAGCATAAGCAGTAACAGTAATGAATTAAACTCAACTAAAACTAAAACGATCTCCAATGACTTTGGAATGAATCTGTCAACAGGTAAATTCTTTAAAGACAGATGGCTTTTTGGAGTTACTTTTCAGGCGGAGAGGCAGGAGGCGAAAGGAGATTTAAATACTATTGGTGAGTCTTTATATATAGGTCCTCAATTCGCCAGGTATTTTTACAATAATAAAGATGGTTCACTATATTTGAATGTTTCACCCGGCT
>JAHEBI010000048.1:8482-10540 GCA_024642325.1 Eudoraea sp.
CAGTATAACTGAAATTCCCGGTTTTAGAGAAGAATCTGAAGGTAATGGATTTGGAACTCTGGTTAGTTTAGGATATTCCTATGTTATTCGGGATTTAATTTCTTTTAACATTGGTTTTAATCTTCAATATTACTGGATTGGCGCCGATACCATTAACGAAACGGGGGGTATGACTGACACAGAAAATATTACCATTAGTAATATTTCATTTACTTTCGGATTTGGTGTAATTCTTGACGATTTTTTCTTCTGATGAAAAAGTATATTTTATACACAAGCTTACTAATTGTTTTCCTGTCCTCTACGGCGCTGGCACAGCGTAATAATGAAGATGGGTTTATTCAATCCGATACCATCAGAAAAGGAAAAAGCCTTCAGTTTGTGGCATTGCCTATTATTTTTTATACCCCGGAAACCAAATTTGGATTTGGTGGGGGCGGCCAGCTTTTTCTGCTGAATAAAACCAATGTATACAATCAGCGTTTGTCTAATATTTTCTTTAGCGCAATCTACACTTCAGAGGGTCAATTTATATTTGAAGCTACCCCTCAAATCTATCTGGGACATGGAGATTATTTTATAGATATGTTCTACACCTATAGGGTTTTCCCAAATTCCTTTTGGGGTATTGGACCTACAACCCCGGAAATTAACAAAGAATCCTATAACCAAACGACTAATAAATTTGATATCAGTCTGTTTAAAAGATTACCCCCTAATTTAAATTTTGGTTTGTCCGTTAATTATGCAAATTATCAGATCACAGAAGTACTGGAGGGCGGCATTTTAGATTCCGGGTCTATACCTGGCAGCGAAGGTGCAGTGATAAGCGGTCTGGGTGCCATATTTAATTTAGACTCCAGAGATGACATTGGTTCCACCCAGTCTGGTAACTTTCTTAGTTTGAGTGCGCGCTTTTCAAGTGAACTTTTTGGGGCAACCCATGCTTTTAATAAATTTATTTTAGATTTAAGAACGTATCAACCGATAGCAAAAAAAAGTATTTTGGCGTTCCGACTTTATTTAGAAAACAATTTTGGGGATGTGCCCTTCCAGGGTATGGCCAGCTATGGGGGCAGCAAAAATGCACGGGGTTATTTCAATGGCAGATTTTTAGACAAGCACATGTATATTTTTCAAGCAGAATATCGGTGGCGGTTTAAAGAGCGATGGTCATTAGCCGGTTTCGGATTATTTGGAAGTGTGAATGACAAGGGCGGGGATCTTTTCAGTTTTAATAACATGAAACCAAGTGTTGGAGGGGGCATACGATTTAAACTTATTAAAGATAAGAGTACCTGGCTTAGGCTGGATTATGCGAGAGGGCTGGATGGCCAAAATGGCATTTACTTTGGTGTGAATGAAGCATTTTAAATTTTAAAATTATCGGTTTTAATTACGTTTACTGCTGTGCCGGATATATTTTTCAACAACAACAGCTGTAACAATAACGAGATAAAACTGTCCCAAAAGCCCTATTATTACTGCTGCATTGCGAGCAAGCTGTGATACAGGCAAAATATCTCCATATCCAATTGTTAAAAGTGTGATGAAACTAAAATACATTAAATCATCCCCGTTTCCTCCATTATTCAAATGCTGATTCATCAAGCCAGAAAAAGAATCAGGTTCAATAATCTCAACGGACATGCAAATAAAAAATCCAACAAGACCTAAACAAATATAACCACTTATAAGGCCAAGAATTACCCCTCTATTTACTTCCTTACTTTTCCAAACCTGCCTAATAAGCTCATAAGTCACAATGGAATAAAATGAAAATAAAAAGCCAAATCGTATATAAGTCAATGATTTTTCATCTATTGTAAATAGAGAGGAAAGTATATAGATAAAAATGATTGCGAAAAATAAGAAAACAAAGAGGTTTTTTACTTTCTTTTTCTTCCAGATTAATAGTATCCCTGCAAGCATATTAACGATAAAAAATAAAGGGTTAACAAAAACAATGAACAATTTGGAGGGTATGAATAGGGTTCCGAAGAGTATAAACAAAAGGCTGACAAGAAATATGGTAAATCTATAAGGGTATAAATGAGA
>JAHEBI010000418.1 GCA_024642325.1 Eudoraea sp.
TGGATTTGGTGTCTTTTTTTCTCCAATCCCTATTACCTGCATTCCTGCTTCTCTAAGTCGGGTTGCTAAACGGGTAAAATCACTATCGCTGGAAACCAGACAGAAGCCATTAACTTTTTCTGAATATAAAATATCCATAGCATCAATTATCATTGCTGAATCTGTGGCATTCTTTCCAGTGGTATAGCCATATTGCTGAATGGGAGTAATCGCATTCTCAAGGAGCAGATTTTTCCATTTTGATAAATGAGGTCTGGTCCAGTCACCATAAATCCTTTTAATCGTAGGATTGCCGTATTTGGCTATTTCTTCCATCATCTCTTTTATATGAGCTGACGGGATATTATCGCCGTCAATTAGTACGGCTAAATTTGTATTCATATTGTTTTTTATTTAAGATTTTTGGTATTGTATTTTCTTTCATGCAGTTTCCTGTCCGAAGATAATGAATCCTATAATCACAGGGAAAGGTTTATTTGGTTGTTACTCGCAAGAATAATATTTTAAAGAATTCCATCGTATAATTTTGTTTATTTTGAGAAGGCTCAGGCAAAATTACAAGAGAATTCTAATCATGAATTGCAATCAATTCTGGTCGCTTGGCTAAATGTCCGGTGATTTGTTCATAGGCCAATGCAAATTCCAATACCTTTTTGTCATCTCCAAATTTTCCCATGACTTGCATGCCCATTGGCCTGCCCAGGGCATCAAATCCCACGGGGACATTTACTACAGGAATACCGCCAAGGCTCGCCAAAATAACCACTTCCATCCAACGATGATAGGTATCCATGTCGCGCCCATTGATTTGTTTGGGCCAGTGGAGCTCTTTTGGAAACGGGAATACTTGTGCCGTTGGTAATACGAGGAAGTCAAATTGGCCAAACATCCTGTCTAATTCGCCGTACCATTTACTGCGAATTATATTTGCCCTCTCTACATCTTTTTCATTGAAGTTAAGACCCTGTTCAATTTCCCAGATCAACTCCGGTTTGAGCAAAATCCGGGTTTCAGGATCTTCATAGTAGTCAAGCATATTCATTCGCCCATAATGCCGCAGTATGGTCCAGCTCTGCCACAGATCTGCCATAGTAAAATCGGCCTGCATGGACTCTACCTTAGCCCCGGCACTGGTAACATCCACAAGACTGGCCTCGCATAATTCCATAATTCCGGGCTCCATCGCCAAATAATTATCCAGATTACCCATCCAGCCAATCTTGATGTTTCCAAGATTCAAAGGTTTCAATTCATCAAAAACAGGATTAAGAGCAATTGTCTGTAATAATCTTATGGTATCACGTGTACCCCGACCCATCGGCCCAGAAGTTGAAAGTAGCCGGTTATCTGCATCCCCCTCATCCATCACAACATTTGTACTCGGTCTGAAACCTATTACATTATTAAAAGCTCCTGGATTTCTCAGGGAACCCATCATATCACCACCATCGGCCACCGGGAGCATATGAGTGCCTAACCCGCAGGCCGCACCGCCACTACTGCCTCCACTGGTCAGTGCCGGATTGTAGGCACTTCCGGTGGCCCCAAATACAGGATTGTAACATTGGGAGCCCAAACCAAATTCCGGAGTATTGGTCTTACCTATAAAGATGGCACCCTGACCCCGAATTTTGGCTACTAAAACACTATCTTCTTCGGCTATTCGATTGGCAAACATAGGTGATCCACTTGTGTAGGGCAGGCCTGCAACAGGAGCCAAGTCTTTTACGGCATGAGGCATGCCGTGCATCCATCCCCAATATTCATTTCTGGCTAAGGCCTGGTCTGCCCGGCGTGCCTGACTTATCAAATTGTCATCATCAACCATGCTGACAATGGCATTATAAACAGGATTGTAACGATGGATGTGGTCCAGGTAGGCCTGCATTACTTCAACGCAACTAGCTTGCTTTGTCCTTATTGCAATCGAAAGATCGGATGCACTAAGATCGGTCAGATCCGAAGAAAGACTGGCGGCAAATAGCCTGTTGGAAAAAGGAAAGGGAACTGTGAGGACAGCGCCGCAAACCGCGGTATTTTTTATAAATTTTCTTCGATCCATATTTAATTGAATTTTAAATCTTTATGAAAACCGCAATCTAAGATGGTAACCGTCATTTAACATATGCCATGCATTCAATTTCAACACGTGCGCCCAAAGCAAGTCCCCTGGTTGCAAAGGCCGATCTTGCAGGTTTGTGATTGGGAAAAAATTTGATGTACTCAGCACTCATCAGACCCCATTCAGAAATATCATCCAACATGCAGGTGCATTTGATAATTTTATCCATAGAGGAACCATTCTGTTCCAGTACTTTTTGAATATTTTTCATGGTCTGATTAGTTTCAGGGATAATTCCGCCTTTTACCAGTTCACCGGTTTCTTCCAAATCCCCAACCTGGCCTGATACATAAATAATGTTTCCATATTGGACGGCCTGGGAAAACGGAAAATTTAGTTTTGAAAATTCCGCTGTTTCAATATAATCTGCTTTTTCAAAGTTATCGGAATTTCTACACGAAGTAGTTAAGACTATTAAAGTTAAAATAAAAATTAGTGCTTTCATAAGGAAGGTTTGTTAGGGGAGGTTAGTTTTTTTGATTTATAAATAATTTGATTGTAATTTCAGGGGTGGGAAATTGTCCATTATCACCCTATTATTGTAATAATTACTCTAGGTTTTCCGTACTAAAAGAGGAAGCAGGTAAACCTTCGGAATTAAACAAGCTTGCACTGCTGGTATCTTTCCAGGCGTACCTAACAAATTCTGGATTCGCCACTTCAGGAGAAAATAACTCTACATGTTCATTTACAATGGAGGCTTTTGCGGCCACAAATT